>JBEBHW010000407.1:0-4096 GCA_040081145.1 Burkholderiaceae bacterium | reverse complement strand
GGCTGGCGCCGCTGGGTCTACGCGACGAACCACAAGGACATCGGCACGATGTACCTGATTTTCGCGTTCACGATGTTCATGGTCGGCGGCGTGCTGGCTTTGGGAATTCGCGCCGAGCTGTTCCAGCCGGGTCTTCAGTTCGTGAACCCCGGAATGTTCAACCAGCTCACCACGATGCACGGCCTGATCATGGTGTTCGGCGCGATCATGCCAGCCTTCGTGGGCTTTGCAAACTGGATGGTGCCGCTGCAGATCGGCGCGCCCGACATGGCGTTCGCGCGCATGAACAACCTGAGCTTCTGGCTGCTGATTCCCGCAGCGACGATGCTCGTCGCATCGTTCTTCATGCCCGGCGGCGCGCCGGCGGCGGGCTGGACGATTTACGCACCGCTGACGCTGCAAATGGGCCCGTCGATGGACGCAGCGATCTTCTCGCTGCACATCCTCGGCGCGAGCTCGATCATGGGGTCGATCAACATCATCGTCACGATTCTGAACATGCGCGCGCCGAAGATGTCGCTGATGCAGATGCCGCTGTTCTGCTGGACCTGGCTGATCACTGCGTTCCTGCTGATCGCCGTGATGCCGGTGCTGGCAGGCGCGATCACGATGACGCTGACGGACCGTCACTTCGGCACGCATTTCTTCAACCCCGCGGGCGGTGGCGACCCCGTGATGTACCAGCACATCTTCTGGTTCTTCGGGCACCCCGAGGTCTACATCATGATCCTGCCGGCGTTCGGCATCGTCAGCGCGGTCGTTCCGGCGTTTGCGCGCAAGCCCCTGTTCGGCTACGCGTCGATGGTCTACGCGACCTCGTCGATCGCGATCCTCTCGTTCATAGTCTGGGCGCACCACATGTTCACGACCGGCATGCCGGTGACGGGCCAGCTCTTCTTCATGTACGCGACGATGCTGATCGCCGTGCCCACCGGCGTGAAGGTTTTCAACTGGATCGCGACGATGTGGCGCGGCTCGATGACGTTCGAAACACCCATGCTGTGGGCGGTGGGTTTCATCTTTGTCTTCACGATCGGCGGCTTCACCGGCCTGATCTGTGCGATGGCGCCGATCGACATCCAGATCCAGGATACCTACTACATCGTGGCCCATTTCCACTACGTTCTGGTGGCCGGTTCCCTGTTCGGCATGTTCGCGGGCTACTACTACTGGTCGCCGAAGTGGACCGGCGTGATGTACGAAGAGATCCACGGCAAGGTGCACTTCTGGGCGTCGATGATCTTCTTCAACATCACCTTCTTCCCGATGCACTTCCTCGGCCTTGCCGGCATGCCGCGGCGCTACGCCGACTACCCGATGCAGTTTGCCGACTTCAACATGGTGGCCAGCGTGGGCGCATTGGGCTTCGGCCTGGCGCAGGTGTACTTCCTCTTCATGGTCGTGTTGCCGATGGCGCAAGGCAAGGGGAAAAAGGCACCGCAACGGCCGTGGAACGACCCTGACGGCGCCGGCGCCGAGGGCCTGGAGTGGGAGATTCCCTCGCCTGCGCCGTTCCACACTTTCGAGACCCCGCCGAACCTGAACGCCACCGCGACCAAGGTGATTCCTTGAACAACGCTGTCACGCCCGCGCAACGCAAAGGCAACGTGCGCCTGGCGTGGTTTCTCGCTTCTCTGGCGGTGCTGTTGTTCGTCGGCTTCATCGTCAAGAGTGCCATTTTTGGAATCTGACCCCTTGAAGAAAACGCCGTCCCGGTCGGTCGCCGCAGCAGCCTTGCTGCTGCGCGACAACCGCGTCATGCTGAGCAAGCTGGCGCTGATCGCGTGCCTGATGTTCGGATTCGGCTACGCATTGGTGCCGGTCTACAAGGCGATCTGCACGGCGCTGGGGATCAACGTGTTGTCGATTGCCGAGCGTCAGGCGTCGGGCAACGCGTGGAAGGCCGATGCAAACACGCAGATCGATCTGAGCCGCACCATCACCGTGGAGTTCGACGCGAATGCGCGCGGCCCCTGGGAGTTCAAACCGGCGAAGCGCTTTGTCGACGTGCATCCCGGCGAAATGGCCACCGTCGTCTACCAGTTTCGCAACGTGCAGAACCGGACCATGGCCGCGCAGGCGATTCCCAGTTATGCGCCGATGCAGGCGATGCCGCACTTCAACAAGGTCGAGTGCTTTTGCTTCACCGAGCACACCCTGAAGCCTGGCGAAACCCGCGAGTGGCCGGTGACGTTCGTGATCGACCCGAAATTGCCCAAGGACGTGCGCACCATCACCTTGTCGTACACCTTTTTCGAAGTTGGCGGCAAGGTGCCGGCGGCGCCCGAGTCATGAGCGGCGAGGCATTGCCGAGCGCGTATTCCCGCTGGGCGGGACCGGCCGAAGGCCCAGGGGTGCACCAATGAGCGGTGGCGAATTGCGTGACGCCGTGCAGCGCAAGGCTTCTTTCTTGCAGACCGTGCGCGCGGTCGGCTGGTCGTTTTTCGGCATTCGCAAGGGCAGCGAGTACCGCAAAGATGTGAGCCAACTGAATCCGCTGCACGTCGTGATTGCCGGCGTTGCCGCAGCAGGTGTTTTTGTCGCCGCGCTGGTGATTTTGGTGAATTGGGTCATCGCCAGCGGCGTGGCAAAGTAGTCGTATCGATTTCAGACTTGAAGTTCCAGGAGAAAACATGTCGGCAGCGGCACATCAAGGGGCACAGCCCTACTACTTCGTTCCCGCCCCTTCGCGGCATCCGGCGCTCACGGCGCTGGCGTTTCTGCTCATCGTTTTCGGTGCCGGCCAGTGGGTGAACGGGGCCGACTGGGGCAAGTACTTCGTGCTGGTGGGCTTCGTCATGTGGTTCGTCGTCTTGCAGCGCTGGTTCCGCGACGCGATCGGCGAAAGCGAAGGTGGGCAGTACAGCCAGCGCATCGACGTGTCGTTCCGCTGGAGCATGAGCTGGTTCATATTCTCCGAAGTGATGTTCTTCGGCGCATTTTTCGGTGCGCTCTACTGGGCGCGCCAACACGCGCTGCCCAGCCTGGGCAGCCTGGAAAACGCGATCCTGTGGCCTGACTTCAAGGCGGTCTGGCCGACGGGGGGGCAAGGCATCACGGGCTCGCCGGCGGGAATCGTGGAAGCGTTCCAGACCATGGGGCCCTGGCCGATTCCGACGATCAACACGATCCTGCTGTTGTCCTCCGGCGTCACGCTGACGATTGCGCACCACGCGCTCATCGCCAACCACCGCGCACGCACGATCGCCTTCATGTGGTTCACCGTGGTCCTGGGCGCGACCTTCCTCGGCCTGCAGGCTTACGAATACATCCACGCGTACAGCGAGCTGAACCTCAAGCTGAGCTCGGGCATCTACGGGTCGACGTTTTTCATGCTCACCGGCTTTCACGGTTTTCACGTGTTCGTCGGCATGACGATGCTGATCTTCATCACGCTGCGCCTCATGAAGGGGCACTTCACACCACAGCGCCATTTCGGCTTCGAGGGCGCGGCCTGGTATTGGCACTTCGTCGACGTGGTGTGGCTGGGCCTTTACATCGTCGTCTACTGGCTTTGATCGGCGCGCGACCGCCGTGCTGAAGAAAACGCCGCACTCGCGGCGTTTTTCCCCTGCGACGGCCGATCAACCGAGCGGAATTCCCGTTGGCTTGATCCACCCCATCCAGTAACTCAGCAGGATGAAGGCGACGAGCAGGACCGACAGGGTGACACGCAGCGCCAGGGCGCGCATCATCGTGCCGGTCTTGGGTTTGCCGTCACGGCCGTCGCGCAACATGAACACCCCGGCGAATCCCAGCACGGCGACGATGCAGAGCAGGGCGAGCACGATGAGCATTTTCATGGGGGGCAATTATCCGCCGCACCTTGCAGGCGACCCGCGAGACCTGCCTTGAACGCGCTCACCTTGCGTCGGCGCAGGGCCATCGTGCTGCTCGCGGCTGTGCTCGGCGCAGCGCTGACAGCACGGCTGGGAGCCTGGCAATTGGACCGTGCGGCGCAGAAGCAGGCGTTGCAGCGCGCGCTCGACGAACGCAGTCAACTGCCGACGCTGCAGGGCGCCGAGCTTGCACCGGACGCGCCGGGCGCCGCCGCGCAGCACTACCGCCGCGTGCGCCTGCAAGGCCGGTGGGTGCC
>JBEBHW010000406.1:0-4098 GCA_040081145.1 Burkholderiaceae bacterium | reverse complement strand
AGGTGAGTTGGGCCTTGAGCGCGGCTTCGTTGAGGCGTTGTTTGACCTTGAAGTTGAACGTATACGCCGCCATGAAGCTCGGCGGCGCGAGCCGCACCATCGCAGTAGACGCCGGCAACAGCACGACGTCGACGTCTCCCTGTGCGATCCGCCACAACGTCGCGAGGCGCTCCGAAATCAGGTCCTGGTGCGGCGAAAAGTTGTCGTACGGCAGCGTTTCCCAATCGGGGAAAACGGCGACGCGCAACTCGGGCGCGAAGAAGGGCAACTCGCTCTCGAGCCGCTGCGTGTCGGCGGGTTCGGCGCAGACGATCGCCGCCATCGTGCCCTCCGACTTGCGCAGCTGCGCGAAGCGCGCGAGCAACAGCGCGTCGGCCGATCCGCAGGGGCGTGGCACGGTAAATCGTTTGCCTGGAGCCAGGCGCGGCAGGTGCATGCAGGTGGGCCAGAGGGAGCGCGAAATGGGGCAGATTGCGACGCGACAAAAACAAAGTCGCCCCGCAGAGCCACTTCCCGCGGGGCGAACCAAGTGTGAATTATAGAATTCGCGCCTCGATGCCCTCGGTCAAGCCCCCAGATGCCACTGCTTCGCGCCTGTTTGCCCTGGTGCCTTGTGCAGGTGTCGGCGAACGCGCTGCGACTTTGGCACCCAAGCAATACGCGCCATTGGGCGGGCGCTGCGTGGCCGGGCACGCGCTGCACGCGCTGACGCAGGTGTCGCGCCTGACGGCGACGCTGGTCGTGCTGAACGCGGATGACGATCTGTTTGAACGCCACTGCCCTGAGTTCGCGGGTTGGGTGGCACGTTGCGGTGGAGCGACGCGCGCTGCGAGCGTGGGCAATGGTCTGGACGAGTTGGTCCGGCGCGGAGCACGCGCGCACGATTGGGTGCTCGTGCACGACGCGGCGCGCTGCCTGCTGCGGCCGCAGTGGGTGGATCGCTTGATCGACGCCTGCCTGGACGACAGCGTGGGCGGGCTGCTGGCCATGCCGCTCGCCGATACGCTCAAGCAGGAAGCCGATGGACGGATCGTCGCGACGATCCCGCGCGGCGACAAATGGGCAGCGCAAACGCCGCAAATGTTCCGCCTGGGTTTGCTGCGCGAGGCGCTCGCCGCCGGGCAGGCCGGCGTGACCGACGAGGCCAGCGCTGTCGAAGCGCTGGGCTACGCGCCACGCCTGGTTCGCGGCGCCGCGGAAAACCTCAAAGTCACGTGGCCCGAAGACTTGGAGCTCGCCCGGCGTCTGCTCGATGATGCACGCCGGCCCTGGGCTGCGGAGACGGGCCGATGAAGTCGACGACAACCCCCGCAGTGCGCATCGGCCAGGGCTGGGACATCCACGCCCTGGTGAAAGACCGGCCGCTCGTGCTGGGGGGAGTGACGATTGGGCATACGCACGGGCTGCTCGGCCACTCCGACGCCGACGCCTTGTGCCATGCAATCACCGACGCGCTGTTCGGCGCCGCTGCGATGGGCGATATCGGCCAGCACTTTCCCGACACGGATCCGCAATATCGCGGCGCCGATTCGCTGGCGCTGCTCGCCGAAGCGGCGCGCCGCGTGCGCTCGCAGGGCTGGCAAATCGGCAACATCGACAGCACCGTGATCGCCCAGGCGCCGCGCTTGGCGCCGCACATCGCGGCGATGCGCCAGCGGCTCTCGCAGGCGCTGCTCGTCGATCTGGCTCAGGTGAATGTGAAAGCCAAGACGGCTGAGGGCATGGGGCCTGTGGGCGAGGGTCTGGCCATCGAAGCCAGCGCCGTGTGCTTGCTGCTGAGGGTCTGAAGGCACCTCGACCGTCAACTACCCAGCGCGCTTCAGGCGCATGACGACGAGCAGACCGCCGTCGTCGGCATTGCTCAGCTCGAACGTTCCGCCCATGCGCTGGATCGCTTTGTCGACAATCGCCAGCCCCAGGCCGGCACCTGTGGCTGCAGTTCGCGCGGCGTCGCCGCGGAAAAACGGAGTCGCCAGTTGGCCCAGCTTGGCCGGGTCCACACCGTCACCGAAGTCGCGCACGCTCAATATCACCCAGGGCCCGGTGCGTGCGCAACTGACAAGCACGCGGGCGATGCCGGTGCTTGCGCTGCGGCCGTAGCGGCGCGCATTCTCGAAGAGGTTTTGCAAGACGCGGCCGAGTTCCGTGGAGTCGGCCATGACATGCGTGTCCGCCGGCACGCGTGAGCCGATCTGGATTTCCGTCGGATCACGAAACGGCGCGATTTCGCGGTCGACCAAGCTGCCCAGATCTACCGGCACCAGGCTGACTTCGCCGGGGCGCGCGTAGTCCATGAACTTGTCGATGATGGCGTCGAGCTGGTCAATGTCCAGCGCCATGTTGCTCTTCGCCTCTTCGTCGTGCACGCTCATCTCGGTCTCTAGGCGCAGGCGGGCGAGCGGCGTGCGAAGGTCGTGGGAGATTCCGGCGAGCATGACGGCGCGGTCCGCCTCGACCTTGGCCAATTCGCGCGCCATGCGGTTGAAGCCCATGTTGACCTGTCGGATCTCACTCGTCAGCGTGGTTTCGTCCAGGCGTGAATCGAATTCGCCTTCGCGGATTCGGCTCGCCGCAAACGACAGGTCGCGCAGCGGCTGGTTGATGAGGCGGGCGATCATTGCCGAACCAAATATCGTCGCGAGCAAGGCGATTCCGACCCACAGCGACAAGGTGCTCGCGGCGATGGGGGCGACGCTGGACTTGTCGGTCTGCAGCCAATAGGGATCGGTCTCGATAGAAAAACCCACCCAAAGACCCGGCACGCCGTTCACGGCGCTCGCGACCAAGGTGTCCGGGCCGAGCTGCGAGCGCAGGCCCTGGCCGATCGCGATCGTAAAGCGGTCGATTTCGTAGGGCACCCATTGGTCGTTCGGTTCGCGCGGGGCGAGCCGCACCGACTTCTGGTTCGACATGCTCTTCACGACGGCGATGCGGTTGATGCCATCGCTGGCCCGCAGCGCGGCGCGCGCCAAGTTGACCAGGCTTGCAATCTGCTGCGCCGCCTGCACGGCACGAGGCTCGAATTCGAGGGCGCGGAAGGTCTGTACCCAGGCGAACACCCCCCCCGCCAGCAGCAGGGCCAGCAGGAAGAAGGTGCGCCAAAACAGGCTCAGCGCAACGAGCTTCTTCGTCATGGTCTGGATGCCGCCGGGCGCGGCCGCCGTCGCGAACATCAATGGAACGCCAGGGTGTCAACCCGCGCACCACGTCGCGCGCACTGTGTTCGAAAAATCCGGACGCGATCCTCGGAGGCGTTGCAACCCCTCAAGACGCGCCGTCCGGGACGAACACATAGCCTACACCCCAGACGGTCTGGATGTAGCGCGGCTGGGTCGGATCGGGTTCGATCATTTTCCTCAGGCGCGAGATCTGGACGTCGAGGCTGCGGTCGAACGGTTCGAACTCGCGGCCGCGCGCGAGCTGCGCGAGCTTGTCGCGTGACAACGGCTGGCGCGGATGCCGCACCAGGGCTTTCAGCATGGAAAACTCGCCTGTCGTCAGAGCGATCTGCTCGCCGTCTTTGGACAGGCGGCGCAGCGTCAGGTCGAACTCAAAAGGGCCGAAGGTGACGTTCTGTGCGTCCTTCGCCGGCGCGCCGGGCGCTTCGAGCGTCGGGCGACGCCGCAACACGGCGTGGATTCGGGCGAGCAGTTCGCGCGGGTTGAACGGTTTGGGAAGATAGTCATCGGCGCCGACTTCGAGGCCGACGATACGGTCCACGTCTTCAACTTTCGCTGTCAGCATGATGATCGGCGTCAAATCATTCGCCGCGCGCAGGCGCCGGCAGATCGACAGGCCGTCCTCGCCGGGAAGCATCAGGTCGAGCACGATCAGGTTCACGGTCTCGCGTGTCAGCACGCGGTTCAGTGCCTTGGAATCTTCGGCGAGTAAAACCTCGAAGCCTTCCTGGGTCAGGTAACGGCGCAGCAAGTCCCGAATGCGTGCGTCGTCGTCGACGACAACGATGCGATCCGCGCGTGGGGTGGGGGATGTGGACATGGGGCGCGCTCCGAATATGTAACAGCAGCGATTCTGCGCAGATTCGTAAGGCGTTTTTCGGCTTCCGACCTCCTGTTACAAGTCTTGCCGTGATGTAAG
>JBEBHW010000405.1:0-4107 GCA_040081145.1 Burkholderiaceae bacterium | reverse complement strand
TGTTTCAGGTCGGGTGCGATGTCGCCGGCATCGGCCACGTAGCCGGGGGCAGCGAACATCATCACTTGCATCGCGCAAAACCCCGCGACGAAGGCGCGCCACAGCGCGCTGCGCTTCTCGGTGCTGCGCAGCTCGCGCGCCGTGGCCGCAGCGTCGGGCGTCGCGCCGTAGCCGGCGTGTCGGATGGCGTCGAGCAGCGCCGGCAATTCCGTGCGCTGCGGATCCCAATGAACCCGGGCCTGCTGAGACGCGACGTTGATCGTTGCGTCGCTAAAGCCGTCAACGCTGCGCAGCGCGCGTTCGACGCTGGCGGCGCAGCCCGCACAACGCAAGCCTGACAGGCGCAGCAACGCCTGCCCGACGCGTTCGCGGTGCGCATCGTCCGGCTCGAGTGCAAAGGCGGCGGTGCCCGAAGCGGCGGCGTGCTCTGCGGCGAGGGAGGCAATCGGCATGACGCCAGTCTGCCCAGCGCGCAGCGCCCGCGGCATGATCCAGATCAATCGCGACCCGGCCGATCGGGCCGACATTTGCAGATGTCCGTTCGCACGGAAGCCGCGCCGCCCCGGGGAGCAGTTTTGCGAAACTGGGGAAGAGGCCGGGGTGGTCGGCCTCAATGCAACACAAGCAGCGGTAGTTTGCTCGGCGCCATCACGCCCTTCGTGCGCGAGCCGAACAGGATTTCGCCGAACACCCCGCGACCGTGCGTGGCCATCACGATCATGTCGCAGCCATGTGTTTCAACGAATCAGCAACACCGGGGTCTTGCAGCGCGCCAACACGCCGGTCGCGACCGATCCCAGCGCCAGGTTCGAGAGCGCCGAGCGGCCGTGCGAGCCGAGAACGATCAGATCGAATTCGCCCACGCTGGCCTCTGCCGCAATGACTTCCGCCGCCGGGCCGATGCGCGACTCGAAGCTTGCGCGCCATTTCTTCTGCGCGATGAAGGCGCGCACGGGCTGCAGCACCTCCTCTGCACGCGCGGCGTAGTAGCCCTTGAGATCGCCGAGCTCGAAGAATCCCGTGTGGTGCGGGAGCTCGGCCAGCGCCGTCAGGACGGTGTACTCGGTCAAGGGGTCGAAGAATTCGTCGTGCGCAGCAACCCAGCCCAACATCCGCTTGGTGTACGCGCTGCCATCGACGGCCAGCAGTACCTTCATCGGCTTCATCGCGTACCTCGCTTTCACAGTCCGACGCAACCGCCCGATGATGAGGGTGTGCCCGCCCGAGGCGCTTGACTTGGCGCAAGCGGCGTCGCTCGGGCGCACGATGGTTCGACTGCACAATCGTGCGGTCGCGCCGTTGATCCAGGTCAACGCAAAGCCCAGCCGGAATGCCTATTCTTGCGTGCAAGGCTCCCCATGACATCGAGACACGCTTCACCGACCTCGAAAGATGCGGCTGGCGGCGTCGATGGCTTCGACGTGCTCGACGCCTGCCATCGGCAAACCTTGCAGATGCTCGACAAGCTCACCGAGCTGGTGGAACGGCTCGCCAAAGACGGCGCGGACGTGCAGGCGCGCACCCTGGCTGCGGAAATCGTCCGCTTTTTCTCGACCACGGCGCGCCAGCATCACGAAGACGAGGAGCGTCATGTCTTCCCCAAGCTGGCCGTCAGCGAAGACCCGCAGATCGTGCAAGCGGTGCTGAGGCTCTCGCAGGATCACAACTGGCTCGAAGAAGACTGGATGGAGGTCTCGCCGCAGATCGACTCCGTGGCGTGCGGCCTGTCCTGGCACGACCTGGACGTGTTGCGCGAAGGCGTCGAGGTCTTTTCAGCACTGTCGCGCGACCACATCGCGCTCGAAGAGTCACTCATCTATCCACACGCGCGGGTGCGGCTCGATCCACGCGAACGGCTTGAGATGGGCCGCGAAATGGCGAAGCGCCGGCGCACCTTGCGTGGCGCCAAGTCGGCTTCGGATCGTTGAAACGCGGGTCCGTCAAGGCATCGCCGCACCGCTGCGCATGCGGTACCACGCGGCTCCTGACGCGTCGACTTCGCTCACCGCCTCGCCGCGCTGCACGAGGTAGTTCAAGCACGCAATGCTCTCTCCGGTGGCCAGGCCCAGCAGGCCGGCGCTGTTGGCGTCGATCGCTCGTGCGAAGAGTGCTCCGAACACGTCGACGGCGCGCTTGGGCTCGGTGAGCGTGCCGCGCAAACGGTCGAGGATGCGCAGTTGCGACTGCGCGAGGTAGCGCAGCCGTGCATGCAGGCCGCGAAAACACTCATTGTGCGAGGGCAAGACGAGCACGTCGTCGGGCACTTCGCGCTCGATCTTGGCCAGGGATTCGAGCCAGTCGCGCATCGGGTCGGCGTCGGGCTCGGTCGGATGCACCGACACGTTTGACGAAATGCGCGGCAGCACCTGGTCGCCCGAGATCAACAGTTTGAGTGCCGGGCAGTAGAGACAGGCGTGCTCGGGCGAGTGCCCGGTGCCGACGATGACGCGCCACTCGTGTGCGCCGATGCGAAACGCTTCACCGTCGACGAGGCGCCGGTAGCTTTCGGGCAGGGCGTGGATCTGCTTGCCGAAATTGCCGAAGCGCATTCGGTAGTCTTCCAGGGCAGAGTCGGCCCAGCCGGCGCGGCGGAAGAACGTCATCGCTTCAACGGGCGCTTCGCGGCCCGAGTCTGCGCACAGGACCCGGCAATTCAGGTACTCCTGGCGCGTCATCCAGAGTCGACAGTCGAACTTGCGCGTCAGCCAACCCGCCAACCCCACATGGTCGGGGTGCATGTGGGTGACAAAGACGCGCGTGATCGTGCGCTGGTCCGGCGCGTTGACAAACAGTTCGCGCCACACGCCCAGGCTCTCCGGCGTGCGCACTCCGGTGTCGACGACGGCCCAGCCGGCGCCGTCGTCCAACGCCCAGATGTTGATGTGGTTTACCGCGTAGGGGATGGGCATGCGCATCCACAACACGCCGGGCGCGACTTCGAGGGTTTTGCCCGGTGGCGGGGGCGCTTCGAAGGGATAAATGAGCGTCGGTTTGTCGAGCCGATCGCGTTGCGGAGGGGGTTCGCGCATAAGGGGTTCCAGCGTGGCTGCGGGTGTGCGGGGCGGCTACATTGTCGTGTGCATTGCGTCGTCGCGCCGCGCACGCCACCGCCCAACACGGGCCCGACCTCGAGCCCAACAGACTCCCGAAGGAGACCCGATGTACCCGGCACTTCACGCAGAGCGCCACCCTGAGCGGCCCGCCTTCATCATGGCCAGCGACGGTGCCGTGACCCCCTATCGCGAGTTGGACGCGCGCAGCAACCAGCTCGCGCACTTGCTGCGTTCCCACGGTTTGCGGCAGCGCGATCACTACAGCGTGTTCATGGAGAACAACCGCGACTACATCGTCGCCAACGCCGCGGGCGAGCGCAGCGGTCTGTACTGCACGTGCATCAATTCTTTCCTCACGGCGCAGGAGCTCGCCTACATCGTCGACAACAGCGATGCGCAAGTCTTGATCACGTCGCGCGCCAAGCGCGAGGTCGCGGCTCAGGCGCTCGCGTTGTGCCCCAAGGTGCGCGTCGCGCTGATCGTCGACGCGCCGAGCGACGCCACGTTTGTGAATCTGGACGCTGCCTGCGCGGCGTTTCCGACGACACCCATCGCCGACGAATGGTTGGGCACGCCGATGTTGTACTCGTCGGGCACGACCGGTCGGCCCAAGGGCGTGTTGCGCCCGCTGCCCGACAACCCGCCGCGCGAACCGCTGCCGCTGTTTCACTTCCTGTCCAAGCTGTGGCGCTATCGCGAAGGCATGATCTACCTGTCGCCCGCGCCGCTGTACCACTCCGCGCCGCAAGCGGCGGTATCGCTGTGCGTGCGCATCGGCGGAACCGCGGTCGTGATGGAGCACTTCGATCCCGAGCTGTATCTGGCGCTGATCGAGAAATACCGCGTCACGCACAGCCAGCTCGTGCCGACGATGCTGAACCGTCTGCTCAAACTGCCCGATGCGGTGCGCAGTCGCTACGACTTGTCGTCGCTGGAAGTCGCGATTCACGCGGCCGCGCCGTGCCCGGTGCAAATCAAGGAACGCATGATCGACTGGTGGGGGCCGATCATCCACGAGTACTACGGCGCGACCGAAGGCCTGGGCTTCACGGCG
>JBEBHW010000404.1:0-4123 GCA_040081145.1 Burkholderiaceae bacterium | reverse complement strand
GTGGCGTCGCGCAAATCCACGGCGTGGTCTGCGAGCCGAGCAGCACCGGGCCGCCGCGTGCATGGTTCGTGAGGGTCAGGCTCGCGGCAGCGTGGTGCCGGCCGGAGGCGCGCGCACTCAACTCGTTCTTGCCGACGCGCAGACCGGTGATCACACCGCGCAAGGTGCGCGCCGTGGCGTTCGCGACGAAGGACGAGGTCACGTTGACACCGTTCAGCGTCACTTTGACTTGGTCGGTGCGCAGCTGCCGTGGCACGTGCACCTCGACAAGCGCGTTGCCGTCGCTGATGAGGTCGGCCCGGTTGGAGAGGGTCCGGATGCTCAATCCGCGCCGGACTTCCCCGCGGTCGTCGTCTTCGCGCTCGTCCGCAGCCGCCCAGCCACACGGCAAGGCCATCGCGAGCGCTGCCGCGAAAACCGCGTACAGCCGAATGTCAGACCAATGGCGCATGTCGCTTCTCCAGAGTTTGAGGTTGGGGGAGCTGCCATTTCACTGCCACGAGTCGCAAGTGGACAGGGGAACTACCCTAGCCGCCAGGTGCGACGCGATTCGCCCAGCGATGCCGGGCGATGAAATCGCTTGACGCGGCAAGCAACTTGACGCCTTGATCGCGGTGCGGCGAATGCCCACAGTCGGGCAGCTCCAGGAGTTCGGTTTGCGTGACGCAGCGCGCGATGCCGCGGATTTGTTCGAGGGTTCCGTACTCATCGTTCAGGCCCTGCACGGCGAGCAGCGGGCAGGCGATCGCCTTGATTTCATCGGTGATCGACCAACCCCGAAACTCGGCGAGCTGCCAGACGCGGTTCCAGCCCCAGAACGCCGAATCCGGATCGTCGTGGTAGCGCGCCAGGCGCTGCCTGAAGTCCGTTTGCATGTAAACGTCGCGCGCCTTGGCGATGCTTTGCACGGAAATCTCTTCGACCATGATGTGCGGCGCGACGACGATCGCCCCGGCGAGGTGATTCGCATACTTCGCTGCATAGAGCAGGGCGATCGAGCCGCCGTCGCTGTGGCCGAACAACCAGAGCGGCTGCGCGGCCGCGTTGACGCCCAGCGCGTCGAGCAGCGCCGGCAACACCTCGAACGCCTGGCGGTGCATGAAGTCGACGTCCCAAACCTCTTCCGCGCCGCGCGGCGTCGAGCGGCCATAACCGGGGCGCGAATACACCAGGCCGCGGCAGCGCGCCGCGCCGCACAGCGCATGCGGAAACTCGCGCCACATCGCCAGCGACCCCAGCCCTTCGTGCAGGAAAACGATCAGTGGCGCTGCGGGGTCGGTGGCATCCACCCACGCGTATTCGATGCGCACCGGCCGGCCGGACCAGTGAATCGGGGCGAAGTGGCTGGCGCTGCGTGTCACGTCGGTGGTGGCCCTGCTCGGGCGACCAGTGTAGGGGGCTCGAACCACATAATCGGGGGAATGAAATTCGCCGAGTTCCACGCCGGGCAGGTGATCGCCGCCGGCCCCTACACCTTGCCTGAAGCCGAGTTGCTGGCCTTTGCCAAGAGCTACGACCCGCAGTGGTTCCACACCGACCCGCAGGCGGCGTTGAACGGCCGCTTCCAGGGCCTGATCGCCAGCGGCTGGCAAACCTGCGCGATTGCAATGCGCCTGGCCGTTGACGCGGCATTGCACGGCTCAGAGTCTTTCGCGTCCCCGGGAATGGCCTACATCAAGTGGCCGAATCCGCTGCGCTGCGGCGACACGGTGAACTTGCACGCGAGCGTGATCGAGGTGCGCCGCTCCGAAACGCGCGCCACGCTGGGCATCATGCGCTGGCGCTGGCAGCTCTTCAACCAGAATGGCGCCGAAGTGCTGGACCTCGAAGCGACCAGCTTGTTCGACTTGACGCTTCCCTCGGCATCCAACGATCGGTGACCCTCATGACCCAAGCCTTCATCTGCGACGCGATCCGCACGCCCTTCGGCCGCTATGGCGGCGCGCTCTCCTCGGTGCGCACCGACGACCTCGGCGCGATCCCGATTCGCGCCCTGATGGTGCGCAACCCGAAGGTGGATTGGGCGGCAGTGAGCGACGTGCTGTACGGCTGCGCAAATCAGGCCGGCGAAGACAACCGCAACGTCGCCCACATGGCGTCATTGCTCGCCGGCCTGCCCGTCGATGTGCCCGGCGCGACGATCAACCGCCTCTGCGGCTCGGGCCTGGACGCGGTGGGCAGCGCGGCGCGCGCGATTTGCTCCGGCGAAGCGCAATTGATGATCGCCGGTGGCGTGGAAAGCATGAGCCGCGCGCCCTTTGTCATGCCCAAGGCGGACACCGCGTTCAGCCGCAACAACGCCGTCTACGACACGACGATAGGCTGGCGATTCGTCAACAAGTTGATGAAAGAGCAATACGGTGTCGACTCGATGCCCGAGACCGCCGAGAACGTCGCCAAGGAATTCGGCATCGAACGCGACGCGCAAGACCGCATGGCGCTGCGCTCGCAGTTGAACGCGGTGAAGGCGCAGCAGGCGGGATGCTTCGACGCTGAGATCGCGGCGGTCGCGATCGCGCAAAGGAAGGGCGAACCCCTCAGCGTGACGAAGGACGAGCACCCGCGCGAAACCTCGCTGGACGCGCTCGCCAAACTCAAGGGCATCGTGCGTCCTGACGGCACCGTGACCGCAGGCAACGCGAGCGGCGTGAACGACGGTGCGTGCGCGCTGCTGCTCGCAAGCGAAGCTGCAGCCGCGCGCCACGGCCTGACGCCGCGCGCCCGTGTGCTCGGCATGGCCACCGTGGGCGTCGCGCCGCGCATCATGGGCTTCGGCCCGGCGCCGGCGACGCGCAAGGTGCTCGAACTCACGGGGCTCAAGCTCGCGCAGATGGACGTGATCGAACTCAACGAAGCCTTTGCCGCGCAGGGCCTGGCCGTGCTGCGCGACCTCGGCGTGGCCGACGACGACGCGCGCGTCAACCCATGGGGAGGTGCGATCGCCCTGGGCCATCCGCTCGGCGCGAGCGGCGCGCGCCTCGTGACGACCGCGCTGAACCAGTTGCAGCGTGGTGGCGGGCGCTATGCGCTGTGCACCATGTGCATCGGCGTCGGGCAGGGGATTGCGCTCGTGATCGAGCGGGTCTGATCGATTGTTTTCACAGGAACCCCAGCATGAATGTCTATGAAGCCCTCGCCAGCCGGCGCTCTGTGCGCGACTTTCTGCCCACGCCCGTATCGGGTGCGGCGATCCGGCGCGTCCTGACCGCCGCGGCGCGCAGCGCGTCCGGCGGCAACGTGCAGCCGTGGCACATCGATGTTGTGGCGGGCGAGCGGCTCGATGCGCTCAAGGCACTCATGCAACGCCGCTTGCAAGAAGTGGCCGCGGGCGCTGCGCCTGAACCTACCGAGTACGACATCTACCCCAAGGACCTGATGGCGCCTCACCGCGACTACCGCTTCAAACTCGGCGAGGCGATGTACGCGACGATGAAAATTCCGCGCGAAGACAAGGCCAGTCGCCTGAAATGGTTTGCGCGCAACTATGAATTCTTCGGCGCGCCGATGGCTCTGTTCTGCTCGATCGACCGCCGCATGGGGCCGCCGCAGTGGTCCGACCTCGGCATGTTCCTGATGTCGGTGATGCTGCTGCTGCGCGAAGAGGGGTTGGACAGCTGCGCGCAGGAGTCATGGTCCGTCTATCCCAAGACCGTCGCGGGCTTCGTCGGCATTCCCCCCGAGCGCATGCTGTTCTGCGGCATGGCGATCGGGCATCGCAACCCGGACCACCCGGTCAACAGCCTGGTGTCCGAGCGCGCCGGGTTGGCGGACTTCGCCAGCTTTCAGGGGGTCTGAGCGCGGCCCGCGGGCGAGCGTGTCTCGGGCCGGTGGGACCGTCTCCGATGCGCTAACTGAGCGAGGAAAGGCCGGTACCGGCACGCGCGCAAGCGCGGTGGTTCAGGCTCATCAGCAGACCGAACGTGTGCAGGATGTACCGGCGTCGAGCGCGCTGGCCGTCCTGCCACGCACGACGATCTGCGCGAGCATCGCCTGGTGCGTTGGGCGCTCAGGCGACGAGTGCGCCGCGCCGCTTTTCCCACTCGGCGGCCCAGGGGAGCAGCGCCTGGGCGGGCATCGGCCGGGCGACGAAATAGCCCTGCGCCAGGTCGCACCCCTTGGCGCG
>JBEBHW010000403.1:0-4132 GCA_040081145.1 Burkholderiaceae bacterium | reverse complement strand
ATAGAGCGTGGAGCGCTGCTGCGCGACACGGCCGATGGAGGCAATCAGTTCGTCCATTTGCTGCGGCGCCATTTCCTGGCCGTGACACGTTCCCGCGGCGCGCGAAATGCTCTCGTTCATCAAGGTGCCGCCCAGGTCGTTCGCGCCGGCGCGCAGGCACGCGCGCACGCCCTGCTCGCCGAGTTTCACCCACGACACCTGCACGTTGGGAATCACCGGGTGCAGCGCGAGCCTGGCCACCGCGTGCATCAACACGGTTTCGCGGTAGGTGGGCCCCTTGCGCGACTTGCCGCGCAAGTACATCGGTGCCTCCATGTGGACGAAGGGCAAGGGCACGAACTCGGTGAAGCCCCCCGTGCGCAATTGCAACTCGCGCACGCGAAGCAGGTGCCGCGCCCAGTGTTCGTAGCGATCGACATGGCCAAACATGATGGTCGCGGTCGTGCGAAAGCCCGCCCGGTGCGAGGCTTCGATCACGTCCAGCCACTGCGCCGTATTGAGCTTGTCGGGGCAGATGATGTTGCGCACTTCGTCGTCGAGAATTTCCGCCGCGGTACCGGGCAAGGTGCCCAGGCCTGCGTCGCGCAGGCGCTGCACGAAGTCATCGACGGAAGTCTTCAACGTCATCGCGCCGTGCCAGACTTCGAGCGGCGAGAACGCGTGCACATGCATCTGCGGTACCGCGCGCTTCACGGCGCGGCACAGCGCGAGGTAGGTCTCGCCGGTGTAGTCGGGGTGGATGCCGCCCTGCATGCAGACTTCGGTGGCGCCGCGCCGCCATGCTTCCTCGGTGCGCCGCACCACTTCGTCCAGGCCCAGGTCATACGGCGTGCCGCGCAGGCTGTCGTGGCCCTTGCCCTTGGAGAAGGCGCAGAAGTGGCAGCGGAACGAACAGACGTTGGTGTAGTTGATGTTGCGATTCACGACATAGCGCACCGTGTCGCCCACGCTGCTGCGGCGCAATTCATCAGCGGCTGCGCACACGGCGTCGAACTGCGCACCGCGCGCCTGGAACAGCGCCACGATGTCGGGCTCGCTCAAGGTGGCTCCGGCGCACGCCGCGTCGAGAATGCGTTGCAGGTTCGCAGCCGGTGCGCGCGCGTTGGCCACCACGCCGTCGGCCACTTGCGGCACCGCTCCCGCCTGGCCGGGCGACCAGTCATCGGTGCGCGCAAAGCCCTGCGCATCGACCGCGCCGAGCACGCGCGGCGCAAGCGCTGCGTCTTGCCAAGTCGCGACATCGCTGCAATACGCGGGGTAGATGGCGAGGCGCTCGACAAGCACCTTGCCCGCGGCCTCGGTGTTGCTGCGCAGCTTCGCAATTTCCGGCCACGGCATTTCCGGATTCACGTGATCGGGCGTGACCGGAGACACGCCGCCCCAGTCGTTGAGCCCGGCGGCGACGAGCTTTGAATACGACTGCAGCGACAGATTCGGCGGCGCCTGCAGGTTCATGCGCGGCCCGAAGATGATTCGCGCCATCGCCAGCGTCCACTGCAGGTCGGCCAGATCGGGCTCGGCGGTGCGCGCCATTTTTGTGGCGACCTTGGCGCGGAAGTTCTGCACGATCACTTCCTGGATGTGGCCATGCGCCTCGTGCAACTCCCGAATCGCGAGCAGCGAATCGATTCGCTCGTCGCGCGTCTCGCCGATGCCGATGAGGATTCCCGTCGTGAACGGCACATTCAGCTCGCCGGCGTCGCGCATGGTTTGCATGCGCAGCGCGGGCGCCTTGTCCGGCGAGCCGTGGTGTGCGCCGCCTTTCTCGCCCAGCCGCTCTGAAATGTTCTCGAGCATGATGCCTTGCGACACCGAGACGCGGCGCAGCATGGCGATCTCTTCGCGCGTCATCACACCGGGGTTGACGTGCGGTAGCAGTGTCGTCTCGCGCAGCAGCATCTCGCACATCTGCGCCAGGTACTCCAAGGTCGTCGCGTGGCCGAGTTCAGCCAATTCCTCGCGCGCGACGGCGTAGCGCAGCTCGGGTTTGTCGCCCAGCGTGAACAGCGCTTCATGGCAGCCTGCGCGCTCGCCGGCGCGCGCGACCGCGAGCACTTGCTCGGGCCACAGGTAGGCGCGCTGGCCCTTGCGCGGCGTGGTCGCGAACGTGCAGTAGTGGCACACGTCGCGGCACAGGTGGGTGAGCGGAATGAACACCTTGCGCGAGTACGACAGGACGTCGCCGTGGCCTGCATCGCGCAAGCGCGCGGCTTGGGCGAGCAGCGCGTCCAGATCGGCGCCCTGCGCGATGCGATGCACCTCGACGTCGTTCAGGCGGCGCTGGCCGCTTGCGTCGAGCAGGTCGATGAGCGCTGGATTCATGGTGCCCAGGCCGCGGCCGGGCTGTTTGAGCGTGGCGTCAATGGTCATGCTTGTGGTGCGCGCTCAAGGCGTCGATGCCGAAGTCGTTGACGGGGTCGCGCCACACGGTGTGCACGTGGTTTGCCTCCCGCGCCGCGTTGTCATACTCCACGAGCAGGCGCTGCCCGTGGATTCGGTAGTAGTGCGGCCGCTTCGGGTCGTCGCCACCGGCCCACGCCAGGTGCAGGTGCCCGAACGGCGCGCCGTTGATCTTCGCGAACTCCTGGTCGGCGATTGCGTCGGGCAGGCGATTCACGTAGACCGCGAGCAGCGCGCGCAGGATCTCCTGCTGCGGCGCGCTCATCGCCGCGGCAGCCAGGCCGCGTGGCACTTGCGTGTAGCGCAGCGCGTCGATGTGCTTGGGCGTGAGCCCGAGTTTGGTCTCTTCGTTGTCTTGGTAGCGCTCGAACATGTCGTGAAGTTCGCCGGTAAATTCATTGCGCCAGATGTGGTTCAGCCGCTTCGGACCGTCGCCCTCGCTGAGCACCGCGCGGTTCGCGCCGACCAGGTCGATCGGCGGCACCGGGGACAGCACGGCCACCGACTTTTGCTCGTCGCTCAGCGCGCGCATGAGTTCGAATGCGAGGTCTTCGCACGCCGCGAGCGGGCGCAGCATGTGCGGCCCGAGCAGGGGCGAGCGCGCCGGGTCGGCGCCGAAGAAACACGGCGTGAACGCGCGCAATTCGCCGCCGATGATCGTGTGGTGAATCGAGATGTGGTGCCCGGCAAAGCGCCACGACCAGGCGTCCGAGCCCGGCGTGCCGAAGATGCGCAGGTAATAGCGCGCCGGATCGCGGCCGCGCTCGAAGCCGTATTCGACGCGAAAGCCCTCCACGCGGTCGAGAACGTTTTCCAGGCCCATGATCGTCGAAGCGGTGACGTAACCGGCTTCGCTCAAGCCCGTGGCGAGCAGCTTCATGGTCAGGCGCTGCTGGATCGGGCGCATTTCGGAAATCGTCAAACCGCCGTGGTCGGTGGGCGCGTAAAACCACAGGCGGCGCTCTTCGTCTGACGGGAACGGCCAGTGCGCGGCCTGGCGCTGCTCCGGCGTCAGGCGGTCCAGCAGCGCTTGCGCCGCGTCGGCCATGCGCAGGGCGATGTCGCGGTGTGCGCTCATGAGTAAATGTGGCTCTGGCACTTTAGTCATACCCCCTTGGGGGGCGGCGGCAACGCCGCCTGGGGGCACTCATAAACCTGGACCTCGCAAGCCGAAAATCAACTCCGGGTCGCCGGGAACCCAGGACCCGTCGAACTGCGAGCGACGCCCGATGCGGCGCGTGCGCTCGAGCAGTTGCCGCCCCAGCGTTAGCTGCCCCGGCTCCCATAACGCCAGCGCGCTCGGCACATCGTTGTTGTGCTTCTTCAGCGCGTCGGCCAGCGCCCAGCCGTCGGCAGCGGCCTTGGCGGTTCCCGCCGCCGCGTGCGGCCGCACCGCGAACGCCGCGTCGCCGATCAGGCAAACGCGCCCGAACGCCATGCGCTCGACTTCAATGTCATAGACCACCTGCAGGAACGGCAACGCGGTGCCGCACACGATCCGCGCGATCGGCTCGGGCAAGCGCGCCGCGGCGACTGCGCGCACCTCATCGACGTGGTGCTTCGCCACCGCACCGGGAGGCAGGGAGATGTCGCGCCGTTGGCCGCGTTCATCGGTGAGCACGTTGTCGAGGTCTCCGCCCTCGAGGTAATTGCGGTACCAGACGAAGTTCATGAGCCGCTCGCCGCGCTTCACCGAACCGTCCAGGCCGGGAATCGGGTAGACGCTGTCTCT
>JBEBHW010000402.1:0-4144 GCA_040081145.1 Burkholderiaceae bacterium | reverse complement strand
GTGCAGCTGCACTGCCTCACTCGCGCAAAATCCGAGCGTCTGCGTCGCCTGATTCTTCAGCAGGCAGATTTCGCCCACCGGAGCGTCGCCCTGCTCGACGCGCCACGTCAACAACTCGAGCAGCGCCTGCGTCGCCTCGATGCGCATCGCCATGTCGGCAAGTTTGTGGCGCGTGACCTGCTGGTCTATGAGTTTGCCGCCGAACATTTCGCGACTGCGCGACCAGGCGAGCGCTTCGTCCAGACACACGCGCGCAAAACCGTTTGCGCCTGCGGCCAGGAAGATGCGCTCGCGGTTGAAATTGCGCATCACCGCCATGAAACCCTGGTTCTCCACGCCGATCAGGTGTTGCACCGGCACGCGGCAATCGTCGAAGAACAGCGCCGCCGTGTCCGAGCTGTGCCAGCCCATTTTCTGCAGCGGCGTTTGAGTGAAGCCGGGGGTGCCCTTTTCGATGAGCAACAGCGACACGCCGCTCGCCCCCGCGCCACCGGTGCGCACCGCGACGGTGTAAAAATCGGCGCGCACGCCCGACGTGATGAAGGTCTTCGCGCCGTTCACGACGAAGTGCGCGCCGTCGCGCCGCGCCGTCGTCTGCAGGTTCGCTACGTCGGAGCCCCCCGAGGGCTCGGTGATCGCCAGCGCGCTGATTTTCTCGCCGCGCAGCACCGGCGGCAGCACCCTGCGCTTGAGTTCTTCGGAGCCGACGTTGACGATGGGCGGGCAGCCTATCGTGTGCGACATCAGACTCGCAGGCACACCACCGGCGCCGCAGCGCGCCAGTTCCTGCGCAGCGATGACGCTCATGAACAAGTCGCCGTCATTGCCGCCATACGCCTGCGGGAAGCCCAACCCAAGCAAGCCGATGTCAGCGGCCTTGCGATACAGCTCGACGGGAAAGCCCTCTGCACGTTCCCAGGCTTCAACGTTCGGTGTGATTTCACGCGCGACAAAGCGGCGCAAACCGTCGCGAAAGGCGTGGTGCTCGGCGCTGTAGAACGGGCTGCGGGACGGGTTCGCGCTCATCCAGCTATTGTGTCGCGCCGGCGCAAACTCGCCGCGACAAACAATTGATCCTTCTATCCATCCATCCATCCACTGCCCCCTGGAGACCCGCATGGCCCGCAAGAGCAAACCGATCCGATCCGACATCGCCTGGAGCACGCCCGACCGAATCGAGGTGCATGGCCAGAGCCTGCCCGACGCGCTGCTGGGCCACATCAACTTGGGCGACATGGCGTTCCTGCTGCTCGTCGGGCGCCGGCCCACGCCGCAGGAGTCGGTGCTGTTCAACGCGGTCGCCGTGACGCTCGTCGAACACGGCATCACGCCGAGTTCGCTGGCGGCGCGCCTCACCTACGCGGGTGCGCCCGAGGCACTGCAGGCGGCCGTGGCCGCCGGTTTGTGCGGGCTGGGCACGGTGTTCGTCGGCTCGACCGAGGGCACGGCGAAGATGCTTTATGACGCGTTGCCGTTGGGAACCAAAGGCTCGACGCACGCAGACCTGGAGCGCATCGCGCGCGACACCGTCGCCGCATTTCGGGCGCGCGGGCAAATCGTCCCCGGCCTCGGGCATCCGGTGCACAAGCCCATCGACCCGCGCACGCCGCGCCTGTTCCAGCTCGCCAAGGAGAACGGGTTCAGCGGCGACTACATTGCTCTCGAGCAACTGATCTGCGCCGAGGCGCAGCGAGTCACCGGCAAGACCCTGCCGATCAACGCCACCGGCGCGATCGGATCCATCTGCTGCGAACTCGGCCTGCCGTGGCAGATCGTTCGCGGCATCGGCGTGTTCGCCCGCGCGATCGGCCTGGTGGGCCACATCCTGGAGGAGAGCAGGAATCCGATCGCGCTGGAGGTGTGGCAGCGCGTCGAGGATGAGGCGAGTGCGCATGTGCGGCCCGGGGCTTGAGCCTGAGCACTCTCCGATCAGGGGCCTGACTATGAATTCTTCAGGGCCTTGACGGCCTTCCGAACCGTGTACCGGTGGTACAGCTCATCCGCGCCGCCTTTCAGCTTGAGTTTCAGTTTGCCGTCGCGGTGCAATTGCGGTAGCTGCGCGCAAATATCTTCGACCAAATCACCCAGCAGAGTCAGCCCGACAGACGTCCAGCATTCCGGCGGCCGGTTGCTGTAGTCGCCATCCCATCGTTTCTTCGGCATCGTCACCAACGGTTCATCCACATCCGGGAGCAGGCGGAAGCAGTGGCGCAGCTCCGGCTTGCTCTCATGCGCATTGCACAGCGAGAAGTCATGCGCAAACGCGCAGCGCAGGGCATAGAGCGCAGTGACTTCATCGCCTTCGAGGTCGCTGAACGCGCGCAATGCGCTGACGATCGGATTGTCCTCATGCGACTGCCCCGCTGAATGCCGATCAACGCGCGTGAAGCAAGTTCCGATGTGGTCGAGCAATGCCAGATAGCCAAGCGCGCCGACCCAGGAGTCGTGCTCGCCCGGGTCCAAACGTTGCCCGGTACTGAGGTCCCGATCGGTCGCCTTGCGGCAGTCGTGCAGCCCCTTGTTGAGCGACGAGAGGAATGTGGTCGCATCGCCCGTGTCAGGCTTCGTCAGAAGGTGCGCCTTGATTGCGGCGTCGAGTCGAAAATTCACGTCATCTTCCTCCTCTTCCAATTCCATCATCCACGCGTCCCCGGGGCGCACGGGACCGACAACCGCAACGGCTTGTCCTTGGTGATGCGAGACCGATTCGCCGCGCTCATGCTGGCCCCCTCGCGAGTTCGCCCAAGTCCCCAGCAATCAACCTGAACTGCTCCAGCGCCGCTTCCAGGTCGTCGACAATTTCCTGCGCGATGACGTCGGGCGGCGGCAGGTTGTCGCTGTCGGCCAGCGTCTCGTCGCGCAACCAGAAGATGTCCAGGCTTGCCTTGTCGCGCGCCATGAGTTCGTCCACTTCATAGCCACGCCAGCGCCCGTCCGGGCCACGGCCGGAGGCGGAGTCCGGTTCAGGCACCCATGTCGGCGCGCGGTCAAATCGGTTCGCCGGGTTGTACAGGCGCACGAACTCATCAAGGTCGCCGCGCGTGAGCGGATTCGTCTTCAGCGTGAAGTGCTTGTTCGTGCGCAGGTCGTAGATCCACAGCTTCTTCGTCCACGGCGTTTCGCTCGCGGCTCGCTTGTCAAAGAACAGCACGTTGGCTTTCACGCCCTGCGCATAGAAAAGGCCCGTGGGCAGGCGCAGCAACGTGTGCAGCTCGCATTCGTGCAGCAGCTTGCGGCGGATGGTCTCGCCCGCTCCGCCCTCGAACAGCACGTTGTCGGGCAGCACTACGGCAGCCCGGCCGTTCACTTTCAGCAGCGTCTTGATGTGCTGCACGAAGTTGAGCTGCTTGTTGCTCGTGGTGGCCCAGAAGTCGTCGCGCTCGATCACGTCTTTTTCGGTCGTTCGCTTGCCGTCGGCGCCTTCGATCTGCGTGCTGCTCTTCTTGCCGAAGGGCGGATTGGCCAGCACGATGTGGAAGCGCTCGCCGGGGTCTGCTGCGAGCGCGTCCATCACCTTTCACCGGCACGCTCTCCGATGCCGTGCAGCAGCAGATTCATGGCGCAGACGCGCGCCGTGCCCTGCACCAGCTCAACGCCGGTGAACGCCTCTTCCTTCAGGTGCCGCTTCTGGTCGCGCGTGAGATTGGGGCTGTGAGCGACGATGTGGTTGTAGGCGGTGAACAGAAAGCCACCCGTGCCGCAGGCCGGATCACACAGTGTTTCGCCGGCCTTGGGCGCGATGCAATCCACCATCGCCTGGATCAGCGCACGCGGCGTGAAGTACTGGCCCGCGCCGCTCTTCGTGTCTTGCGCGTTCTTCTCGAGCAGGCCTTCGTAGGCGTCGCCCTTCACGTCCACGCCCAAGGCCGACCAGTTCTCGGCGTCGATCAGGTCCACCACCAGGCGGCGCAGCTTGGCCGGGTCCTGGAACTTGTTCTGCGCCTTGCCGAAGATGAGGCCCAGCGTGCCCTTCTGCTGCGCCAGCGCTTCGAGCGCGTGGCGGTAGTGGTCAAACAGCTCATCGCCGTCGAGCGCGAGCAGCGAGGGCCAGGCCCAGGCGGCGGGGATGATGCCCGGCTGACGACCGTCCGCATTGAACGGCGGGCGGCTGCGCTCGTCGGCCATCTTCAGGAACAGCAGGTAG
>JBEBHW010000401.1:0-4151 GCA_040081145.1 Burkholderiaceae bacterium | reverse complement strand
GGCGTGATCATGTGGCCGCCGGTCTCGGTCTGCCAGAAGGTGTCGACGATCGGGCACCTCCCGCCGCCGATGTGCTCGTGATACCACTCCCACGCTGCCGGATTGATGGGTTCGCCCACCGAGCCGAGGATGCGCAAGCTCGTCAGGTCACTGTTCCTCGGGTGCACCGCCGGGTTGCCTTCGGCCAGCTTGATGAGCGAGCGGATCGCGGTGGGCGCGGTGTAGAAGATCGACACCTTGTGCTTCTCGATCATCTTCCAGAAGCGCGCGGCGTCGGGATACGTGGGAACGCCTTCGAACACGACCTGCGTGCCGCCAAGCGCCAACGGACCGTAGGCGATGTAGGTGTGGCCCGTGACCCAGCCGATATCCGCCGTGCACCAGAACACGTCGTCGTCTTTCAGGTCGAAGGTCCACTTCGTCGTCAGCGCCGCGTGCAGCAGGTAGCCGCCCGTCGAGTGCTGCACGCCCTTGGGCTTGCCCGTCGAGCCGGACGTGTAGAGCAGAAACAGCGGGTGCTCCGCGCCCACCCATTCGGGCTCGCACTGCGCGCTCTGCTCTTCCACTTCTTCGTGCAACCAGCGGTCGCGCGAAGGATTCCAGGCGATGGCCCCACCGGTGCGGCGATAGACGATGACGTTGCTCACCGAGTCGCAACCACCCAACGCGATTGCTTCGTCGACGATCGCTTTGAGCGGAAGATGCTTGCCCCCGCGCAGTTGTTCGTCGGCGGTGATCACCATCACCGCACCCGCGTCGGCAATACGGTCGCGCAGCGACTGCGCCGAAAAACCGCCGAACACAACCGAGTGCGTGGCACCGATTCGCGCGCACGCCTGCATCGCCACGACGCCCTCGACACTCATCGACATGTAGATCACGACCCGGTCGCCGCGTTTCACGCCGCGCGCGCGCAGGCTGTTCGCCAGCCGGCAAGTGCGCTCCAGCAGTTCGGTGTAGCTGACTCGCGTCACCTGACCGTCGTCCGCTTCGAAGATGATCGCCGTCTTGCCACCCTTGCCGGACTGCACATGGCGGTCCAGGCAGTTGTAGGACACATTGAGACTGCCGTCCTCGAACCACTTGAAGAACGGCGCTTCGCTCGCGTCCAGACCCTTTGTGAACGGCTTCTTCCAGCTCACGAATTCGCGCGCCAGGCGCGACCAGTAGGCGGCCGGGTCGGCCTGCGCCTGCGCAACAAGCTTCTGATAGGCCGCCATGCCGGACACGTGGGCCCCGCGCACGATGGCATGCGGCGGTGGGTACAGCTCGGGTTCGCGTTCGCTCATGGTGATTCAGTCCTCGTGCAACACGCTCGGAAGGATGAGCGATGAATGTTTCACCAGCAGCGATGCAATGTGACGAATGTTTGCATGAGCCTGTTCCGCAGTGTGCGCGCTCCTAGAATTCCCGCAAGCCTTTTCGCGTGCATGCCTCCCGAGTCCTCCTTGAGCGAACCCCCCGTCGTATTCCCGATGCGTCTGCAGGCTTTGCAGGCAGCGCTCGACTTTGTCGAACAAGGGTTCACCCTTTACGGCCTGGACCTGCGCCTGGTCGCGTGGAACAAGTCGTTCCTTCGCCTGCTCGACTTCTCCCCGGAGATGGCCTACGTCGGTGCCCCCTTCGAGAGCTTCATTCGCTTCAACGCCCAGCGTGGCGACTATGGCCCGGGTGATGCGCAGCAGCTGACCGACGAGCGCGTGCGCGCAGCGCGCGAATTCACGCCGCACGAATTCGAGCGCATCCGTCCCAATGGCCTGGTGCTGCGCATTCGCGGCGTGCCGGTGCCTGGGCATGGGTTCGTGACGCTCTACTCAGACGTGTCGGCCGAGAAGAGCGCGCAGCGCCAGATCCGCGAGCACAACGCGCTGCTCGAGTCGCGCGTCGCCGAACGTACCGCCGAGCTGCGCCTGAGCGAGGCGAAGCTGCGGCTGATCACCGACTCGATCCCGGCGCTCATCGCCTACTTCGACGAACGCCGCGTGTACCGCTACCTGAACCGCGCCTATCAGGCGTGGTACGGGCTGGACCCGAACAACCCGCGTGCCGCGAGCGCCAAGCAGTACCTCGGCGCGACCACCTACGCGGGCATTCGGCCCAACGTGCTGCGCGCGATGGCGGGCGAGGCCGTGACGTTCGAGTACGAAGTCGCCGTCGTCAGCGGCAAGACCGTGGTCGCGCGCACCACCCTGATCCCGGAGATCATGGCCGACGGCTCGGTGGCCGGGTGCTTTGAGCTCACCTTCGACGTGACCGATCAGAAGCGCACCCAGGAGATGCTGGTGCAGGCGCAGAAAATGGAAGCGCTGGGCCAGCTCACCGGCGGCTTGGCGCACGACTTCAACAACATCCTGACGGTTGTCATCGGCAATCTGAATGCGCTGTCCGATGCACGTCCCAGCGATCCGACGGTTGCGGAATTCGTCGAGCCGGCGGTCGACGCCGCGCGGCGCGGCGCCGAGCTGATCAAGGCGCTGCTGTCGTTCTCGCGCCAGCAGCCGCTCGAGTCGCAGGCGGTCGACGTGGCGCTGCTCATCGCCTCGATCGGCCGGCTGGTTCGCCGGTCTTTGCCCGAAAGCCTGCAACTCGAGGTCGACGCAGGCGCCGTGCCGCTCTGGGCGTGGATCGACTCGCACCAACTGCAGAACGCGCTTCTCAACCTGATCTTCAACGCACGCGACGCGACGCTGCCGCGCGGCAGGATCTGCGTGCGTGCGCTCGCACAGACGCTCGACGTTGCCGCAGCCGCGGATCTGCAGGTTGAAGCGGGCGACTACGTTCGCATCGAAGTCATCGACAACGGCGCCGGAATGGACGCCAAGACTCTCGCGCACGTCTTCGAGCCCTTTTTCACGACGAAGAAGGCTGGCCTGGGAACGGGCCTGGGCATGGCCATGGTGTACGGCTTCGTCAAGCAGTCGGACGGCACGGTCAGCGTCGTCAGTCAGGTCGGCGAGGGGACGACTGTCACGCTCTGGCTGCCTGCCTGCGAAGTCAGCAGCGAGCCCGAGCCGCTCACGCGGCAGCCGGATGACGTTGCGGCACCCAGTGGGCGGGGCCTGGCGCTATTGGTCGAAGACGACCCCGACGTTCGCAAGATTGCGCGGCGCTTTCTACTCGAGCTCGGTTTCACCGTGATCGAGGCAGAGAACGGTGTTGAGGCGAAGCAGATCCTGGACCAGACGCCGGGCATCGGATTGCTTTTGTCGGACGTGGTCATGCCCGGCGGCATGGACGGCCGTGAATTGGCCGAGCATGCGCGCGAACGCTGCGGCGTGCCGCGCGTCGTGCTGATGAGCGGCCACGCCCCGGAGCTCGAGCGGCCGGTCGACATGCCGATCCTGCAAAAGCCCTTCACCCGGCCGCAGCTCGCAGCGCTGATCGAAAGCGCCCTGGCATGACGCCGAACCGGCCGCGCGCGGACGATGGCGCAGCGCCCGACGCGCTGATCTTCGTCGTCGAAGACGATGACGCGGTGTCCAAGCTCGTCGTCGAAGCGCTGCATCAATTCGGTTTCGCCACCGAGGCGTATCGCAACGGGTTGAGCGTGCTGCGCCGCCTGCAGACCGAACGCCCGGATTTGTGCATCGTCGATCTGGGCTTGCCCGACATGGACGGCATGGACCTGGTGCGCAAAATCGCCGAGGTGTCGAGCTGCGGCGTGCTCATCCTCACCGGGCGTGGCCATGCCGCCGACCGAGTGATCGGCCTGGAACACGGCGGCGACGACTACGTCGTCAAACCCTTCGAAGCGCGCGAGCTCGTGGCGCGCGTGCGCAGCATCCTGCGCCGCCGCGCCAGCAAACCCGGCAGCGCACCGGGACAGGCTCGCCGCTACGCGAGTTTCCTGGGCTGGACGCTGGATTGCGCCGCCAATGTGCTGCGCGCCGCAGACGGCAGCGAACACGTTCTGGGTGTGGCCGAAACCCAGGTCTTGCGCGCGTTTGTCGAGCGCCCGCACCAGATCCTCACCCGTGAGCAACTGATGGGCCAGCGCGACCTGTCGCCGCTGGACCGAAGCATCGACGTGCGCATCTCGCGGCTGCGCCGCAAGCTGGAGAGCGACCCGCAGAATCCGAAGGTCATCAAGACGGTCTATGGTGCGGGCTACATGTTTTCCGCAGCGGTCACGTGGTCGTGACATGTGCCTT
>JBEBHW010000400.1:0-4167 GCA_040081145.1 Burkholderiaceae bacterium | reverse complement strand
CGCATCAAACTGCCGATGCGCCCCTCCCGTCCCATCAGGCGTGCCGCCGAGATCGTCGCGCTTTGCAGGATTTCCACTGGACTGAGCGCGCCGGCGCGCAGCGCGAACTCGTCGCTCTGGCGCTCGTGCATGGCACCGAGCAAGTCGGTGCCAAGCGCCATTGGCACGCCATGCGCCTTGGCAATCTGGATCGACTCGATTCCCTTGGCACGCACCCGCGCCAACTTTTCCATCATCGAGGCCGACCAGCCGAGCCGCAACCCTTCATCGTCCAGCGCCGCATAAGTCGCCAGCGTCGGCACGAGCCACACGCCCTCCTGCTTCATCAGCCTCGCCGTCGCCTCGTCGATCAAGTTGCCGTGCTCGATGCTGCGCACTCCCGCCTGCACCGCGCGCGTCACGGCGCGCGGCGAATAGGCGTGCGCCATCACGTACAGGTTCGCGGCCTGAGCTTCCTCGACGATCGCGCGCAGTTCTTCCATCGAATACTGCGTCCCATCGATTGGGTCGGTAGGGCTGGCGATGCCGCCGCCGGCCATCACCTTGATCTGGTTCGCACCGTTGCGCACCTGCTCACGCACGGCGCGGCGCACTTCGCCCACGCCGTCGGCGATGGCGCCGAACAGGCCCAGGCCCGCGCAGGTGCAGAACATCTCGCGGGTTCCCTTCGGCCGCGCATCGGCGTGGCCCCCGGTCTGCGTGATCGGCCAACCGGCAATGAACAGGCGCGGGCCTGTGAACAGGCCGCGCTCCACGGCTTCTTGCAGGCCGAAGTCGGCGCCGCAGGCGTCGCGCACGCTCGTGAAACCGCGCTGCAGCATGCCTTCCATCACGCCCTTGCTCTGCGCCGTGATCAGCGAGGGGGGTGTGGCCGACAAGCGCAAGATGTCGTGCGTCACCGCCATCACGTGCACATGCGCGTCGATCAGCCCCGGCAGCACGATGCGCCCGGCCGCGTCAATCACATTCGCATCGGCAAACGTGCGCGGCTCACTCGTCACTTCGACGATGGTGTCGCCCTCGATGACGACGCTGCTCGCCTCGAGCAGCGAACCCTTGGCCGAGTCGAAGACCCGCGCATTGATGACCGCGGTGCGGCGTTGCATGGCGCTCTACTGCAAGGCCAGACGCGCCCGCGCCGCGCCGTACTCGCGGGTGAGGCGCTCGATCAGCACCCGCGCCGGAACGACTTGCTTGACCGCGCCTATGCCTTGGCCACAACCCCAAATGTCCTTCCAGGCTTTGGTGGCGTCGCTCGAGAACGACATCTTGGAGGGGTCGCTCTCGGCCAATTTGTCGGGGTCCAGGCCGGCGTTGCGGATCGAACCCTTCAGGTAGTTGCCGTGCACGCCGGTGAAGAGGTTGCTGTAGACGATGTCGTCGCTGCTGCTGTCGACGATCATCTGCTTGTACGCGTCGACCGCGCGCGCCTCGTCGGTCGCGACGAAGGCCGAGCCGACGTAGGCGAAGTCGGCGCCCATCGCGAGTGCGGCGAGCACCGATGAGCCGTTCGCGATGGCGCCGCTCAGCGCCAGCGGGCCGTCGAACCATTCGCGGATTTCCTGCACCAGCGCAAAGGGGCTCTTCACGCCGGCGTGGCCGCCTGCGCCGGCGGCAACGGCGATCAGGCCGTCCGCGCCCTTCTCGATCGCCTTGTGGGCAAATCCGTTGTTGATGATGTCGTGCAGTACGACACCGCCCCAGGCGTGCACGGCCTCGTTGAGGTCGGTGCGCGCGCCGAGCGAGGTGATGACGATGGGCACCTTGTACTTGGCGCAGAGCAGCAGGTCGGCGTCGAGCCGGTCGTTGCTCCTGTGCACGATCTGGTTGATGGCGAACGGCGCGGCCGGCCGATCCGGGTGCGCCCGGTCATGCGCTGCGAGTGCTTCCGTGATCTCTGCGAGCCATTCGTCGAGCAACGCTGCAGGCCGCGCGTTGAGTGCCGGCATCGCGCCGACCACACCCGCCGTGCACTGGGCGATCACGAGTTTGGGGTTGCTGACAATGAAAAGCGGGGCGCCGATGATGGGCAGGGGCAGACCCTGAAGCACGGGAGGCAAGGGCATGAAGCGGGTCTCGGGTGAAGTGATCAGCAGTGCTCAGAACGATTCGAGCGCAAGCGCCGTCACGCTATCGGCGCCTTCGACGATCGCGTCGCGCATGCCGGGGACTTTGCTGAGAACGTGATCGGCGTAGAAGTGCGCGGTGGCGACCTTGGCACGCAGAAACGCCGCGTCGCCTTCGCCGCGCTGCAATTGCTCGAGCGCCACCTCCAGCGCGCGCCCCATCTGCCAACCCGCGACCGTATTGCCAGCAAGCAACAGATACGGTACGGAACCAGCAAACACGGCGTTAGGACTTTCCTTGGACGCACCGGCAATGAAGTCGACCACCTGCTCGAACGCTTGCCGCGCCGCCCGCAGGCGCTTCACCATCGCGCGTGCCGCCGCATGGTCGAGCTTGGCGAGTTGCTCTTCAGTTCCCGCAATTTGCGCAGCAATGGCCTTCGCCGTGCGTCCGCCGTCGCGCGCCGTCTTGCGGCCGACCAGATCATTCGCCTGGATCGCCGTCGTGCCTTCGTAAATCGTCAGGATGCGAGCGTCGCGCAGGTATTGCGCGGCGCCGGTATCTTCGATGAAACCCATGCCGCCGTGCACTTGCACGCCCAGGCTCGCGACCTCGATGCTCATCTCGGTGCTGTAGCCCTTCACGAGCGGCACGAGGAATTCGTAGAACGCCTGGTTCTGCTGGCGCGTCTGCGCATCGGCGTGATGGTGCGAGGCGTCGTACGCGGCCGCGGCAACGATGGCCATCGCGCGGCACGCTTCGGTGGTGGCGCGCATCGTCATGAGCATGCGGCGCACGTCGGGGTGGTGAATGATCGGCCCACTGCCGGGCAGCGAGCCGTCTACCGGGCGCGACTGGATGCGCTCGCGCGCAAACGCCGCCGCCTTCTGATAGGCGCGCTCGGCGATCGCGATGCCTTGCACACCCACGGCGTAGCGTGCCGCGTTCATCATGATGAACATGTATTCGAGGCCGCGGTTTTCCTGGCCGACCAGGTAAGCCACGGCACCGCCCGAATCGCCGAACTGCATCACCGCCGTCGGGCTCGCCTTGATGCCGAGTTTGTGCTCGATGCTCACGCAGAAGGCGTCGTTGCGCGCGCCCAAGCTGCCGTCGGCCTTGACCAGGACCTTCGGGCAGATGAAAAGGCTGATGCCTTTCACGCCCTGCGGCGCGCCGGTCACGCGGGCCAGCACGAGGTGCACGATGTTGCGCGCCATGTCGTGCTCGCCGTAGGTGATGAAGATCTTCGTGCCGAAGAGCTTGTAGCTGGCGTCGGGTTGCGGCTCGGCGCGCGTGCGCACGAGGGCGAGGTCGGACCCGGCTTGCGGCTCGGTCAGGTTCATCGTGCCTGTCCACGCGCCTTCGATCATCTTGGGCAGGTAGAGCTGCTGCTGCTCGGGTGTTCCCGCCGTGAGCAAAGCTTCGATCGCGCCGTCGGTCAACAGCGGGCACAGCGCAAAGCTCATGTTCGCGCTGTTGAGCATTTCGATGCACGCCGCGCCTATCGTCTTGGGCAGCCCTTGCCCGCCGAATTCGACCGGGTGCTGCAGGCCTTGCCAGCCGCCTTCGCCGAATTGCGCAAAGGCTTGAGCAAAGCCCGGCGTTGTCGTGACCTCGCGATCCCGCCAACTCGACGGGTTCGTGTCACCGTCGACGTTGAGCGGCGCAAGCACGCCTTCGCAGAACTTCGCCGACTCCTCGAGCACGGCCTGCGCGGTTTCCAGCCCAGCGTCTTCGAACCCCGGCATTTGTGCGATTCGCTCCAATGCGGCGAGTTCGCGCATGCAAAAAAGCATGTCCTTGATGGGTGCGATGTAGCTCATGGTGGGGTCCGGCTCAAGGGCAACTACAACGCACGCACCAGTTCCGGAACCGCGACGAACAGGTCGGCTTCCAGCCCATAGTCGGCGACGCTGAAGATCGGCGCTTCCGCATCCTTGTTGATGGCGACGATGACCTTGCTGTCTTTCATCCCCGCCAGGTGCTGGATCGCGCCGCTGATGCCGCACGCAATGTAAAGCTGCGGCGCGACGATCTTGCCGGTCTGGCCAACCTGCCAGTCGTTGGGTGCATAACCCGCGTCGACCGCGGCGCGGC
>JBEBHW010000399.1:0-4180 GCA_040081145.1 Burkholderiaceae bacterium | reverse complement strand
GATTAAGGTGGTGCCGTCCGTGGCCGTAAGGAACCGAAGGTGAGCACGATCCGAATCGCCGCGCGCATGCGCCGCATCAAGCCGTCCCCCAGCAGCGCGGGGACGGATCGCCTGGCGCAACTGCGGCGCGAAGGGCGCGACATCGTCAGCCTGATGATCGGCGAGCCCGACTTCGATACGCCCGCGCACATCCGCCGCGCCGCGATCGCGGCGATCGACGGCGGGCAGACGCGCTACACCCAGACCGCCGGCACGCTTGCGCTGCGCCAGGCCATCTGTGCCAAGTTGCTGCGCGAGAACGGCCTGAGCTACGAGCCTGGGCGCGTGATCGTGACGGTGGGCGGCAAACACGCGATCTTCAACGCGCTGGCGGTGAGCCTGGAGGCGGGCGACGAGGTCATCGTGCCGGCCCCTTACTGGGTGTCCTACCCGGACATGGTGCTCGCCTGCGACGGCACACCGGTGACCGTGGTCTGCCCGGAGTCCGATGGGTTCCTGCTCACGCCCGCGGCGCTCGAGGCCGCCATCACGCCGCGCACCCGCTGGCTCATCCTCAACTCACCGAGCAATCCCACTGGCGCTGCCTACAACGCGACGCAGTTGCGCGGCCTCGCCGACGTGCTGCTGCGCCACCCGCAGGTGATGGTGCTGACCGACGACATCTACGAGCACATCCGCTTCACCGACACCGGCAACCCGCACATCGCCGCGATCGAGCCTGCACTGCTGCCACGCACGCTGGTGATCAACGGGGTCTCGAAGACATTTGCGATGACCGGGTGGCGCATCGGCTACGCCGCGGGTCCGGCCGAACTGATTGCCGCGCTGGACATGCTGCAGTCGCAGTCCACGAGCGGCGCCTGCTCGATCAGCCAGGCGGCGGCGCTGGCGGCGTTGACGGGACCGATGGACTTTCTACCCGGCTGGGTGGCGACCTATCGGCAACGGCGCGACCGCGCGCTCGAGCTGATCCGCGCGACTCCCGGCCTGTCCTGCTCGGTGCCGGACGGCGCGTTCTATCTGTACGTCAATTGCGCCGGTCTGATCGGCCGCAGCACGCTTGACGGCAAGCGGCTCGCCTCGGACATCGACGTCGCGCTGTACTTCCTGGAGGTTGCCGGTGTCGCCGTGATCGGCGGCACGAGCTACGGCCTCGCGCCCTATTTCCGCATTTCGATCGCGACCGGCGTCGAAGTCATCGAGGAAGCCTTCCGGCGCATCGCCGCATCGATCGCGCGCCTTTCCGCATGACCGGGTTTACCCGCCATAAGCGCGCTTGATGCCGGCAGGTGAAGTCCGTATTGGCCGCGCCGGCGGGTGCTTCCTATGATGAACTTTTCTTTCTCAACCTCTGCCCCAGGAGCCGACATGAACCGCAGATCGATCTTCCGCATGACGCTGCTTGGCGCCGTCAGTGCCGCCGTCCTTTTCGCCGGTGGCGTGGCGGCGCAGGAGGCCTACAAGATCGGCCTCGTCAGCCCCTTGAGCGGCGCGAATGCGCGCTACGGCGCGTTTGCGAACAAGGGCGCCAACCTCGCGGCGAAGGAGATCAACACGGCCGGCGGCGTGATGGGGCGCAAGCTCGAGTTCGTCAGCGGCGACAGCCAGTGCGTGCCGGCCGAGGGCGTGTCGGCGACGAAGCGCATGGTCAGCTTCGACAAGCTTCCCGTCATCATCGGCGACATCTGCAGCTCGGTCACGCTGGCGATGCAGCCGCTGGTTGAAGAGGCCGGCGTGCTGCTCGTCAACGCGGCGTCGTCGAATCCGATGATCACGTACAAGGCGGGTGTGGGCGGCTTCAAGTGGACCTTCCGCAACTACCCCACCGACGAGTCGCGCACCGCCATCGTGCTCGAGCACGCGGTGAAGAACCGCAATCTCAAGACCTTTGCCGTGCTCTCGGTGGACAGCGATTACGGCCGCGGCGCGATCAACTTCACGAAGAAGTATCTGCCGCGCTACCCCGACGCGAAGATCCTCAGCGAGGACTACTACAAGGACGCGGAGACCGACTTCCGCCCTGTCCTCAGCAAGATTCGCGCGTCGGGCGCGCAGGCGATTCTGATGTACGGCCTGGCCGACACCACGCCCATCGTCGCGCGCCAGATGCTCGAGATGGGCCTGGCCGGCAAGGTCATGCTGGTGGGCAACGGCGAGTTCAACACCGCGAAGACGATCGCCGCGGCACCCACGGTGATGAACGGCTCCATCGAGGCCGCCGCCTGGCTGCCGGAGTGGACGAGCGCGCGCAGCCAGATGTTCGTCGAGGAGTACAAGAAGGCCTACGCCGGCGAGATGCCGAACAACCACGCCTACACGCATTGGGAGACAACGCACCTGATCGCCGCCGCCATCAAGGCCGCGGGCAGCCTGAAGAACGACGACATCCGCACGGCACTGTCGAAGATCAAGTACGACAGCGCGATGGGCCCCACCAGCTTCGACGACCACAACCAGGCCATCCTGCCAATGGTGCTGCTGGAGGTGGCCGACGGCAAGCCGGTGATCAAGGGCGCGATCGCCTCGAAGGTCGAATACCCGAAGTAAGAGGCTGAACCGACTGCATTGACCGGCCAACGGCGGGCCCCACCTTGGCCAGTTTTCTCATTGAGCAGCTTGTCAACGGCATCATCACCGGGTCGATGTATGCGCTGATCGCCGCCGGCATGACGATGATCTTCGGCGTGCTGCGCGCCATCAACTTCGCGCATGGCGAGTACTACATGCTGGGCACCTTCGGCGCCTGGCTCGTGATCGAGAAGCTCGACGTCGGCTACGCCGCGTCGATTGTTCTGGGCGTCGCCGCCGCCGCGCTGATCTCGGCGGTGATCGGCCGGATCGTGATGCAGCGTCTGGTCGGGGCGCCATTCCAGGCCGGCGTGCTGGCGACGATCGGCATCTCGCTGATCCTGCAGAACGCGGTGATCCTGGCGTTCGGCGGCGGCTACAAGGTGTTCAACGGCGGCTGGACCCTGCCGGTGCAGATCGCCGGCATCGGCATGGCGCAGCAGCGCATCGTGCTGATCGTCGTCGCGCTGGCCGTGTTCGCCGCGCTCGAATGGATGGTGCGCTTCACGCGCATGGGCAAGGCGATTCGCGCCGTGTCGCAGAACATCGAGTGCTGCGAGGTCAACGGCATCGACGTCCAGGCCGTCGTGCGCCGAACCTTCGTGCTCGGCACTGCCCTGGCGGCGCTGTCGGGCGTGCTCACGGCGCCGGTCAATGTGAGCGTCTACGGCGGCATGGGCGAGTCGGTGACGCTGAAGACCTTTGCCGTCATCGTGATGGGCGGCATGGGCAACGTGCGCGGCACGCTGCTCGCCGGCATGCTGCTCGGCGTCGTCGAAGCGCTGGTCGCGGGCCTGATCGGCCTGCAGTACCGCGACGCGGTGGGCTTCATCGCCCTGCTGCTGATGTTGATGCTGCGGCCGCACGGCCTGTTCAGCCAGAAGGCGCGGTTCTGAACATGGCGCCCTTGCTGCAACGCGTGCTGCAACCCACGCCGCCACCCCCACACGCCCCGAGCCGGCGCCTGCCCGCCGTGCGCTGGGGCGTCGCCGGCATGGCACTCGCGTTGTTGCTCGGCGCACCGCTCGTGCTCGACAGCTACTACCTGCACGCGCTGATCTTCGCGATGATCTTCCTGCTGCCTGCGCATGGGCTGAACCTGATCCTGGGCTACACCGGCATGCTCTCGCTCGCGCAGGGCGTGTTCTTCGGCATCGGCGCTTACGCGTCGGCGTTGTTGTCGGTGCACTTCGGCACGCCGTTCGTCATCAACCTGTTCGCGGCCGCCACGATTGCCGCGCTGGTCGCGTTGCCGCTGGGCATCCCGGCGCTGCGCCTGCGCACGACGTCGTTCGTCATGTGCACGCTGGGTTTCGTCGTGATCGCGCAGATGATCGCGAAGAACTGGATCGACCTCACGCGCGGCGACATGGGCATCTCCGGCATCGCCCGGCCGAAGCTCGCGCTGCCTGGTCTGGGCGAGCACGCACTGACGATCGTGCAGATCCCGCAGTACTACTACCTGATCCTCGGCGTCGCCTTGCTCGCCACCGGGGCGTTCATCGCCCTGGTTCGCTCGCCGGCGGGCCGCTGCATGGTGGCGATCCGCGACAACGAAACGCTCGCTGAATCGGTGGGCATCCCGACCTGGCACTACAAGCTCATCGTCTTC
>JBEBHW010000398.1:0-4193 GCA_040081145.1 Burkholderiaceae bacterium | reverse complement strand
GTACAGCATGTTGATCTGGCTGTTGGCGAAACCGCGCATCGAAAACGCCGAAGGCTCCGCCGGGAAATCGCCGGCAAGCACGCCCACGGCACCCTGCGCGACCTCGGTCACGCTGCGCAGACCACGCTTTTGCAGCATCGCCCGGTCCAGCACCTCCACCGCGGCCGGCGTGTCGCGCAGGCTCAAGCCCAGGCGCGAAGCGGTGGCGCTCTCGCGCTCCAGGTCAATTGGCTGGTCGCGCTGGCCGCTCACTTCGACGCGCTCGAGCGTCACGGTCGGGGCTTGGGCGATGCGCACGTCCTGGGCATGCAAAGTCGGCGCGGCAAGAAGCGTCAGCCCCAGGGCCGGCAGGCAGCGCAGCGATGTGGTGGACGACGGGCTCATCTGGCATCTCCTGATAACGCAACCGAGTTGCAGTAGTTGCGATAGTTTCCCAGGAATGCAAACTTGTCAAGAGGGGTATCGCGCAGCCCTTCAGCGCGTCAGGCGCAGCACCATCTGCGGCAAGACCCGCGGCAGCGACTCGATGCGGTCCAGCACTCGGTAGTTGGCCGCGCCGCAGATTGTGCGCACGTAGTCGTCGGCCGCCGGGTCGAGCGTGACGCAGAACACCACAATGCCCAGGCGCCCGGCTTCGAACACCGCGCGGCGCGCGTCTTCGATCAAATAGCGTCGATCGAAGATGTCGATGTCGTGCGGCTCGCCGTCGGTCACGAACAGCAGCAATTTGCGCCGCTGCGGCTGCGCACCTAAGCGCACGCTCGCGTGGCGCAACGCCGCGCCCATGCGCGTGGACAGGCGTGGTTGCACGCCGGCCAGTCGCGCCAGGGCGCGCGCTCCGAGTTCATCGTCAAAGGCAAGCGCCTCTTCGTAGTGCACTTCATGGCGGCCGTTCGAGCAGAACGCGTGCAAGGCGCACCGATCGCCGGCGCGCCTCAGCGTGAGGCAGGTGAGCAGTGACGCTTCGCGCGCGAGTTCGAGCACGCTGCCGCTGCCCCCCGCCACCGGGTCCGCACCGGAGGCCGAGCTGTCGAGCAGCACCAGGGCGGCGATGTCGCGCTCGCGCCGATCGAAACGCTGATGCACCTTTTGCCCGGGCGAGTGATGCGTGCGCCGCTCGATCGCGGAACGCACGGCCGCGTCGATGTCGAGCTCGTCGCCGCGCAACTGGGCACGCAGCTTGATGCGTTCGCGTAAGCGCCCGGCGCGCATCACGCGTTCCAGGCGCGCGAGCAGCGTTGCGTGCTTGTCGATGCAGGCTTGCAGGGCGTGCGGGTCGCCCGGCACCGGGCGACTTTCGAGCACGGTGCACCAGCTGCTCCGGTAGTCACCGATCAGGCGGTCCCATTCGGGGTATTGCAGGGTCGCCAACACCGGCCGTTCTGATCCCTCGGCCGCCGCTTCGACCTGGCGCGGCCGCGGCGCGGGGGCACCCTCGACGTCGTCTTGGTCGATCTGTGTATCGGTGTCGTTTTCCGGCGGTAGCGGTTTTTCGTCGGCGCTGACCTGGACCTGCGGCTGGGCTTCGGGACCGGGCAGCCAGAGATAGGCGTTGTCGTCACGATACGCCGGCTCGACGACGTACTCGCGTGCATTGAACTGCAGGCGCATTTGCCCGATGTCGTTGCCCAGGCGCGAAGCCATGTCACGCAGCACTGCGGGTTCGAGGCGCTGCGGCGCACGACCCTCGTCGATGGCTTCGAAGAACCAGCGCTGCGCCTTCACCACCCAGGGGTGCGGGTCGCCGCGGCCGGGCTCGAGCAGGCAACGCGCCAGGCGCAGCATCAAGACGAGAAAGGTATTGCCGTGCGCCGGCTCGACGGTATGGAATTCGAGCCACAGACGACGCAAACCCGGCATTTGATTGGCCGCGATCGCTTCGACACGCGCGTCCTCCAACAAGCCGAGCAACGCCGTCTGAATGGGCTTGAGGGAGCCACGCTCGAAGCGGTGCGTGCTGAAGCGCAGGTGCGCGCCGGCATGCGCTGCCGCCGCGTCGTACCAGCGCCGTGCCAGGCCACCCCGCAGCGCGCGCCCAGCCTCGGGCAGATGCAAGCCTAGGTTGCTGAGGAACGGTCGGCGCGTCGCCAGGCCTTGTTCGACCGGCAGAACCTGCGGCGCAATGTCGAACAGCGCGCGCAACAGGTGTCCCAGGCGCGCCTTGTTCGACGCCAGATCGACGCGTTCCCCGGCCGGCGCAACGACGTAGGTCGACTCGCGCGAACGCAACTCGAAGTGCGCGAGCGCCGAGTCGCTCTCGGCGCTGCGCAACTGGCCGTGGCGCAACCCCAGGCGCGCCCACATCAACAGCTCGGCCGGCGAGCCGTGGCGCAATACTTCCTCCGAACTCTCGAGCAAAGCCAAGGTGCAATGACGCGCCTGTTGCGCCACTTCGCGCACCGCAGTGAGCCACGCTGCGAGCCCGCCGGTACCGGTCAGCCGCGGCGCCAGCAAGGACAGGCGTTGCACGATCGCGCTCAGCAGTGCGGCGTCGGCGCCCAGCATGCGCAGCTCAACGAGGCTTTGCGCAAGCAGTTGCGACGATTCCTCGCTCAGGTTCGCTTCGAGCGCGTGACGCGAGCGCTCCACTTCGAGCGTCACGCTTTCGGGCAACTGCCCCGCGCGCAGCGCGGCGATCGGGTTGCGATAAGTCTTGGGAATGCTCACCGCAGCCTAGCGATCAGGTGGCCACGTGCGGCAGGGCGATGACGGCGTGTGCCGTCAGAACGACGCAGCCACCGCCGCGTCGAGCGCCTGGGCCATGTCGGCGTCGTCGGTCACCGGGTGCACCACGGCCATGCGGCACGCGGTGATCGGGTTCACGCCGCGCGCCATCAACGCGCCGGCGTGCACGAGCATTCGGGTTGACGCGCCCTCGTCCAGGCCATGGCCCTTCAGGCGCCGCGTGCGCTCACCCAGAGCCACCAGCTTGGCCGCAGTGGGCGCGTCCAGGCGCGTCTCATGCATCACGATTTCGGTTTCGATCGCGGCGTTGGGAAAGCCGAACTCGATCGCCGCAAAGCGCTGCCGAGTCGAGGTCTTCAAGTCCTTCATCACCGTCTGGTAGCCGGGGTTGTACGAAATCACCATTTGAAAATCGGCGTGCGCGTGCACCAGCTGGTTCAACTTCTCGATGGGCAGCACGCGCCGCGCATCGGACAGGGGATGAATCACGACGGTGGTGTCGGCCCGCGCCTCGACCACTTCATCGAGATAGCAGATTGCGCCATGTCGCGCCGCAAGCGCCAGCGGCCCGTCCTGCCAGCGTGTGCCCTCGGCGTCGAGCAGCCAACGGCCCACCAGGTCGCCCGCGGTGATGTCTTCGTTGCACGCCACGGTGATCAGGGGCTTGCCCAAACGCCACGCCATGTGCTCGACGAAGCGGCTCTTGCCGCAGCCCGTCGGGCCCTTGAGCATGAGCGGCATGCGCAGGCCGAACGCGGCCTCGAACAGCTCGAGCTCGTCGCCCACCGTGCGGTAGTAGGGTTCGCGCTCGATCCGGTAGGGCGCGAGCGGGTCGCCCGCCACGCCCTCGGCGTGGCGCGTGGCGGGCGACAGCGGGCTCGGGCGCTGAGGCAGCGTCGAGTCTTTCATGCCGACTTCATCTCAAAGTCAGCGGTGCGCCGCAGTCTTCTGGTTGGGAATTCCCTCGATCGGGCATTCCTCGGTGCCGACGGTGGAGCGCGTCATCGCCTCGACCTGCAGGCGCATCGCTTCCGGATCCTTGATCCACTTCGAGTAGAAATCGTACGGGCACGCGGCCAAGCCCTTGTCGCCTTCACGCGAGTTGATCAGGCCGGTGTAGCCGCGGTGCAGCAGCTTGAACAAGTGGTTTTCGCTCTGGCCGTTCTTGCGGAAGTCGCGAATCAGGCTCTTTGACAACGCAGCGTACTGCACGCCCATGTCTTCTTCGCCGCACTCGCCGAGCGTGCGCCCGTCGAAGCCGATGATCGCCGAGTGGCCGAAGTAGGAATACACGCCGTCGAAGCCGGCCGCGTTGGCCACCGCGACATAGGTGTTGTTCGCAAACGCCATCGCCTTGGAAATGATGATCTGCTGCTCCTTGGCCGGGTACATGTAGCCTTGGCAGCGGATGATCAGCTCGGCACCCTTCATCGCGCAGTCGCGCCAGATTTCGGGGTAGTTGCCGTCGTCGCAGATGATCAGGCTGACCTTCAGGCCCTTGGGACCAT
>JBEBHW010000397.1:0-4197 GCA_040081145.1 Burkholderiaceae bacterium | reverse complement strand
CGAGTCTTCGTCGGCCACGAACGTCACATCGAGCGGATGTGCGCCACCGGTGGCGCGAAGAATCGTGGGCTCGATGTCGTGCGGCTCCATCGGCGTGACGGACATCAAGAAGGCCCATTGATCCGGAAACGCTTGTAGCGCTTCGTCGACGAACACACTGCGGCCCAGCTCGCGGGGCAGTTTCTGCAGGGGCAAGGCAATCAGGTTGCCGAACCCGCCCTTGGGCAGCGTGTCCTGGCTTGGAAAGAGGCGGTCGTAGGACGTGAGCTTCAACTTCCGGGCCCGGGCACAGGTGAAACTGATCAGGGCCGTGCCGAGGCGACGGGCGTCACGCGCCGCAACGCTCGCCGAGAAGAAGACCCAGGCGTGGGCGCCCTCACCTGAGCGCGAGACCTCCAGGGCCACGGGCACGCCCAGTTCACTGCAAGACTTTGCGAAGCCCTTGGCGTCCTCACGCCATTCCGCATCGTCGAAGTCCACCGCCAGAAAGTTGCAGGTGTCGTTGGTGAGCAGCGGGTAGACGCCGGCGGTGTGCCGCCCGGCGAGGTGGTCGAAGATCGTCCGGTCGGTCAGCGCAATCAAACTGGATGCCGTGAGAGACCAGCAGGGCGACCAGGCGCGCGTTCTCAGCACGCAGATCCGCGCCATTGCCGCTATCTCCGTCGCCGGTCATGGTCGGCTAAGCCTGGCCTGCTTCAGGGCTGGCCAGAGAACTGCGCGGATGACAGCTACCACTTCCATCAAAGGCCGGTGGACGATGGCATTCTTCTTCAAGAGCGCATGCCACAGCGCCATGCGGGTGTCGTCGCCCGCAAACTCGTCGCTCAAGCCTACTGGCAGCGCAGCCGGCAGCCCTGTGCCACGCCGGAGAAACGTCGCGGCGATGGCCAGCGCCAGCGTCGCCGCATCGAGAGTTTCGCGCTCCACCATCACCACCAGGTCGAGATAGTCCTTCAGGCGGCTGTTCACCATGCCCAGCACCACGACGGCATGCAACTTCTCGGCGATCACGGTGTAGACCGGATAAGTGCGCAGATGCGGCGCCGGCAGATCGTCCAACAGCACGGGGTAGACCGCATCGCTCGGCCCCGGCGTCACGGCATCCCCGAATCCGACGTCCACCTGGGCCACGCAGCGCGCATTGGCAAGCTGGCCATTCAGCGTCACGCGCACGCCGCCGTAGCCTGCATCCTTGCGGATCACCTCGACCCGGACCGAAGCGGGGTCAAAGACGATGCCGTCGTCTCCGGCGTCCTTTCCAGCAATCGCTGCGATGTCTGTGAACACAGCAGCCATCGATGCCGTATCGCTGGCCCCGAACCCCAGCAGGTCGGCGTCCCGAGTCGCCCGGTGCGGCAGGTCGTACCAGAGCGTGAAGAGCAGCGCACCCTTCAGAACGAAGCGGTCAGCATGGGCCGAGGTAGACAAGCGATACAACAGTCGCTCCAAGGCGAAACGGACCAGCACCAGGTTGAAGTCCGTGCCGGTCGCTTTGGCGACATTCAGCAGACGTGCCCGCACTGAGGCAGCGCGGTCCCGGCTCATGCCAACGCTTCCATGTAGGGTCGCATCACATTGGCGACGCGGCAGACCTTGGCGCACCGCCACAGGTCGTCGAAGCTGGCCCTGCCGTCCTTGCGATCCGGAGATCGGGCGTCCTTGAGCGCTTCCAGCGCCACGTCCACGCCGATCTTGTTGCGGTGCTTGAAGCAGTCGGCCACCGTCTTGGCCACGCCGTACACCTGCAGTTTGACACCGTCACGCTCGTGGATCTCGATCCCATGCGTGTAGGCCTCGCCGGTGAACTGCACCATTTTGATTGGCGGGTGGTCAAGTCGCGGCACGTGGCTTCCGCGAGGCATGGCGATCCAGACCTGCCACGGTAGTTGAGTGGTCAGCCCGTGAAATTGCAGTGCGCTCAGCAGGCAGATCACCGCCTGCGGCACCTTGCGGGCCACAGTCACCAGCCCTTCATGCTCGGAACTGCTCGCGTCCGGCAGGCGGTACAGGCCGCGTGCCGCCCGTTCCAGTTGACCGCTCGCCGTCATGCGCGTGAGTACGACGCGCGGTATGCCCGCACCGGCCAGGTCGCCGGCGCGCAGCCAGCCGTTCTTGCGGACGAGCTGCAGCACTCTCTCGGTGTGGGTCGCAGGTGCATGCATGACAGGAGGCCGTCATCAGTTTGGTTTGATCCCAGTATGTTCCAAATATTCGTCGATAGCAAATAACAGACGAAACCAAGGTCAACAAGCAGGTGCCTAAGCCCGGTGCGCCAGGCAGAAGAGGTTCACCCGGCATGGACGAAACGATCCGAACCACTTCCGTCTTCATTTCCGGGGTCACCTCGTCGTCAACTGCCACAAACGACGAAGGACAAGGATCGTCCGGTGCTACTGTCCGACACTTCATGCACAGCCCGTTGCGCTTGAGGACGCAGAGATGCCAGACCGTGTCGCCGGTTACTTGATCCACTTCGACGAGGAGAGGCGAAACCATCTGTTGAACGGCATCCGCGATCCCGGCGATGGATTCTCGGACGCCTTGAGTAGCGCGGACTGGTCTGTTCGACAGTGGGAGGTCTGCGGCCTGATGTTCGAGCCCGATACGATTACGCACTGGGCGCTGGCTCGCAAGGGGCATCGGGTCGCCACGGGCAAGGTGAAGGTCGACTTCACCGAGGTCACGCCAACTGGCATCAGCATCGCTGATGTCGTCCAGCGCGTCGGCGAGACGGTACAGCGCAACATCATCAGCAGCCGGTCAGGGTCTGGTGGCCCTGTCCCCGGCGCCACATGGCAAAGCCTCAAACGAGCGCTGCAGGAGATCGACCCGGTTGCGCTTCAGACTGTTGAGCGGCTTGAGCGGTTGCGGGATCAGAGCCGTGACCGGATCACCCGCCCGGGGACCGAAGTCGTTGCACAAGAGCGCGATGCGACCGGCCTTGCGCTCGATGTGTTCGATCAGACCGGGCGGCTTCGCAAGGCCACCTTGCAGGGATGGACTGCCCCGGCCGGCGAAGGCCTGACATCGTTCTTGGATGGTTTGGCCGGAGTTCGCACGATCGAAGATCAGCTCATAGCTCGCGACGCTGCCTCGTTTCCGGAGAGCGTCGGCCGGCGTACCACCCTGCTCGGGTCCGTCTTCTCGACCGGCGGGCGCAAGTTGGAAGTGTTCAACGTCAACCGCACGACTGTCGAACATGCACTCGGCGTGGACCTGCTGTACTTCCACGATGAGTTCGACGCATGGACCATGGTGCAGTACAAGGCTATGGAGCGTCCGGATGACGCCGCCGAGCGCACGGCGGTGTACCGGCCCGACGCGAGGTTCGATGCCGAACTACTACGCATGGTGAGCTTTCGTCAGGCGACCGCAGACCGTTGGGAACCCGCCGACGGGAAGACTGCATACCGCTTGCATGGAGACGGGTTCTTCTTCAAGTTCTGCTCTCGGATTCAGTTGGAGGTGCTTTCGGACACGCTCCTGCCAGGCATGTATCTCTCGCGGGACCACATCCAGGCTGTCCTGGCCGATCCTGCATCGATGGGCCCGCGAGGAGGTCGCCTGATCACCTTCGAGAGCTGTGGTCGCCATCTGAGCAACACGCTGTTCGCGGACCTGGTGCGAGACGGCTGGATCGGCACACGCACGGTCTCGTCAGCACAGATCGCCCAGATAGTGCACGAGAGCCTATTGGCGTATCGCTCCGTCGTTATCGCCAGGGCGAGGCAGGCAGGTCGCTCGGCCAACGTCGAGCAGACCCTCGAATCGCTGCAACTGTAGGCGTCTGGCTGAGAAAATACCATGCTCAAGCCTAACGGAGGACCGACGGGGTGACTGGGGACTTTGGCGAATTGGGTCGGCTGCTGGACCGCTCCCACGACCTTGAAGTCGAGCTTCACCGGATGCTGGGTGGTGACGAACTGCAGCTCTTCGACGACAGCATGCGAACTCTGGTCACAGTGTCAGCAGCACAGACGTCCTTGGAGCACGGAGTCGCACTCCGCACGCTGCTGGCGCAGCCGCTTCCGACTGCCGGCATCAGCATGATGCGACTGCAGCACGAGTCCCTGACTCGGGCCGTATGGTTGCTGTATGCAGCGTCAGACGAGCAGATCGATCGGTTGGTGGCGCCGCTGGACTCTATGGCGGAGAAGGCCGCGTCAAAGTTGCCGATGGCCAAGACGATGATCGATG
>JBEBHW010000396.1:0-4254 GCA_040081145.1 Burkholderiaceae bacterium | reverse complement strand
ATGTGTATAAGAGACAGATGCGGAAGGCCTGCTCGCGCGGCGCGGGGAGCTCGCTGCGAAACAGCAGGCGCTGAGCAAGGCGACGAATCCGGAACTCGACGGCAAGCTGGTGCGCCTGCCGGGCTACCTGCTGCCGCTCGAGGCCTCAGGCAAGCTGGTCAGCGAGTTCCTTCTCGTGCCGTGGGTCGGCGCGTGCATTCATACGCCGCCGCCGCCACCGAACCAGATCGTTCACGTGAAGGCCGACAAACCCTTCGAGACGACGGGCGCGTTCGACGCCGTATGGGTCACCGGCCGCATGACCGCAGGCGCCGCCAAGAAATCGCTGCACCTGGTCGACGGCGCCTCCGACGTGGACGTGGGTTACTCGATCAGCGCGAGTCGGGTGGAACGCTACAAGGAATAGGCGCAGGCTGCGCAGGAGCCTTCGTGTCCGGGCTCACCCCCATGCCCCTTGCGCCTCTTCCCAGCCTATCACCGCGATCGGCGAACCGTCGGGCTTGATGAAGGTCAGCGGCCCGAGGAAGGTCATGTAGAACTCGCTGTCTAGGGGAAAGAAGGTCTTGTCGTGGCGCGCGCCCGATGATTCGAAGCCGTAGCCTGGCGCGATCGCCGTGTCGCCGCCGGCAGCTTTGCCGCCGCGCACGTCCATCTTGCCTTTGGTGAGGAAGTATTCGCCGGGGCCGGCGTGGATGTGCGGCGCGAACGACGAACCTGCCGGGCAATCAAAGATCGCCGTCCACGCGCCGTGGCCGGGGGACACGTGCAGCAGCTTCCAGCGGATGCCGCCGGCGGAGAAGGCGTCCGGGAAGGGCTTCCACTTCACCGCGTCGATTTGCACATACTCTTCGTTGGACTTGGGCTTCATGCGTTGCTCCTCGGGTAGGTGCCCACCGCGAAGCCGCGGCAGGCGAACGGCTGACGACAATGGCGCACGTGCCTCGAGCAATTCATCGGGTGCGCGTGCGCCTGCCCATGATAGGACTCAATCGTCGTCGTGGCCGCGGTCCGCGCGGCTGGGAATTCCCGCGGCGAACCATGCGCCCGGGGTCGGGTCAGCACCCGGCACCGTGGCCGCCGCCGAAGTGCGGATCAGCAGGATAGGGAAGTTGCAAGGATTGGGCGGCACCAGGGTCAGGTTCGGCGCCACGGGCTTGAGCGGCGCGTCGATGGCGAAGTCGCCGAATTCGTTCAGGGCCACGGCGACCGAGTTCCAGGCCGGCGATGTGGCGACGGGGGCTGCCGCGGTGGCCGAGCAGATGAGGGTGGCCTGAATATTCCTGGGGATCGCGGGCCGCCCGATGTTGCTGCCTCCACCGAGAATCAACCCGGAGCCCTTGGCGCGCAGCACGCCTTGCGTGTCGACACTTGCACGAAACTTGCGCAGCTCCCAGGGCCTGCCACCCGGCAGGATGCCCAACACGTCGTTCGGCACATTCGCTCCCGCTGCCAAGGGCTGCGAGCCGATGGCGCCACTGAACTGAACGATCTTTTCGATCCGGTCGTTGGCGCTTGCGCTCCCAAAGCAAAGCAATCCTGCGGCCACGGCGCACGCGCCGAGGTAGGTGTGTTTCATTCGAGTCTCCTGCGATGAATGACTGGGCTCGCGCTTGCGGTGCCCTTGGGCACTGAAGGGGCACCGAAAGCGTGGCGCTCGCGGGCAATGCACGATGACCGCGAGTCGCACTGTGTGCACGCTCGCGGGTCGCGGCTTATTCCCTTTGCCCTCGCAAAACGTCCCCAGGACAAACCCGCCCCCAATGGCGCGCGACGATGGGCAAGCTCGCGCTCAGCGAATCTGCTGCTCAGCGGCTCAGCCACCAACCCAGGCTGGCCAGAACGATTAGGCATGTCGCCAGCATCGCGCCACCCAGCCAGCGCAGGCGAACTCGCGCGGCCTCGATGCCGGCGACGAGTTGCGCGTTCTGCTCGGCCAAGGCCTTGATCACTTCCGACGACGCGAGCATCTGCTCGTGCAGTTCGCGCGTTGCGCCTTCGAGCGCTGAGAGCCGAGCCTGAAGCGCGCCCGACTTGTCTTCGTCAGTTGCCGAGGATGGCACAGCGTCGGCAGCGGGCGGCTGCGCCTTCTTGCCCACGCTGTTCCACAACTTCTTCGCCCCGTCGGCGACCTTGGGCGCGTTCGAGATGACTTCGGTCCACGGGACCGCTTTGAGAACGCTCAACCAACCGATGGCCATGGGTGGTCCTTTGCCGCCTGGTGCCCTCGGGACCGCGCCGTCATCATGCCTGCCCGAACTCCGCCCGCAGGATCTGCGCCGCCTGCACCATCGCGCGCAGCTTGCTGCTGGCCACGTCGCGCGGCAAATACTTCATGCCGCAGTCCGGGGCGAGGATCACGCGCTCTTTCGCGACGAAGGGCAGGGCGCGGCGGATCCGCGCGACCACCGTCTCGGGCGACTCGACATTCATGTCGGACAAATCGATGCAACCCACCATGATCTGCTTGTCACTCAGTTGCGCGAGCACGGAGCAGTCGAGATTGGACTGCGCGGTTTCGATCGACACCTGCTTGCAGCCGCAGCCGCGCAGCTCGGGCAAGAAGGAATAACCGCTCGGCCGCGCGTGGATGATCGCGGCGTAACCGAAGCAGATGTGCACTGCCGTCGTTCCCGTGACGCCCTCGAGCGCGCGGTTCAAGGCTTTCAAGCCGTACTGGCGCGCCTTCTCAGGGCGTGCCTGCATATAGGGCTCGTCGATCTGCACCACATCCGCGCCGGCGGCGAAGAGGTCGCGGATTTCCGCGTTCACGGCGGCAGCGTAATCGAGCGCGCCTTCTTCTTCGCTCGTGTAGAAATCGTTCTGCGCCTGCTGGAACATCGTGAACGGGCCCGGCACGGTAATCTTCACCTGGCGCGTCGTGTGGCGCTTCAGAAAACGCAGATCCTCCACTTCCACCGCATGGCGGCGCGTGATCCGGCCGACGATGCGCGGCACCGGGTTCGGGTGCCCGGAGCGGTCCAGCGCAGTGCCGGGGTTGTCGAGGTCCACACCGTCCAGCGCCGTGGCGAAGCGGTTCGAATAACTCTCGCGGCGGATCTCGCCGTCGCTGACGATGTCCAACCCCGCGTCTTCCTGGGCGCGGATCGCGAGCAACGTCGCGTCTTCCCAGGCCTGCTGCAGGTAAGGCTCGGCGACGCGCCACAACTCCTTGGCGCGAACGCGCGGCGGGAAGCGGCCGGAGAGTTTTTCGCGGTCGATCAGCCAATCGGGTTGCGGGAAGCTGCCGACGATGGTGGTGGGGAACAGCATGCCGCAACTGTACCCGCACCGCTCCGAGGCAATCGCATGTGCGTCGCCATCACGCCGCCACCGCTTCCCGCCGTCTGCCCTTGACACACGCGCTACAGTTACGCGCATGGCCGTCGCAGCCGTTGCAGGGTACAGCGGAACTCCGTTGCCGAAGAAGCTCGGCATCAAGCCATGCCTGCGCGTCGTTGCGCTGAATGCGCCCGGCGACTATCGCCAACTCGTCGCGCCCTGGCCCGAGCCCGCCCCACTGCTGGCGCACGCCGACGCGCAGACCGACCTCGTGCACCTCTTCGTCGTCGAGCGCGCCGTGCTCGCCAAGGAAGCGCAGCGCCTGCGCAAAGTGCTCAAGCCCGATGCGGTGCTGTGGATCTCCTGGCCGAAGAAGGCCGCGAAAGTGCCGACCGACATCACGGAAGACGTGATTCGCGAAGTTGTGTTGACTATGGGCTGGGTCGACGTGAAGGTGTGCGCGGTGGACGCGGTTTGGTCAGGGCTGAAGCTCGTGGTGCGCAAGGAGTTGCGCGCAGCTCGTGGCGAGATTTGACGCCCCCGCCGAATCCGACGCTTCTGAGCGCATGCACACGCCGTACCTTCGCGATGTGCAGAGCGATTTCAGCGACACGCTGATGACACGCGTCATGATCCCATTGGGCAAGGAATCGGCGTTCGGCCCGCGTGCCTGCAACCTGAATGCGCTGCCTGTCGTGCGTCGAGGCGAAGAGTCAAGCCACGTGATGCACGGCCCCCATCCCATACACCGGCGTCGGAATCCCCTCCATGCGCGCCTTCAACTGCAGCGACAGGAACTGCGAATAGTGGCGTGACTGGTGCAAGTTGCCGCCGTGGAACCACAGCGCCTCCTGGTGCGTGGGTTTCCACATGTTGCGCAACTCGCCCTCCCACGGCCCCGGGTCCTTCTTCGTGTTCGAGCCCAGGCCCCAGCACTTGCCCACCTTGTCGGCCACGTCCTTGCTGATGAGTTGC
>JBEBHW010000395.1:0-4255 GCA_040081145.1 Burkholderiaceae bacterium | reverse complement strand
GGCGTGGGCGGTGACGCCGCGATCGAAGCGCTTCTGGAGGGGCTGTCACGCAGCCCGCTGATGAGCGGGCTGATCGTCTGTTCGATGCGTCACCTGCCGCCCGTCGAGACCGAACGCGCGGTGCGCCTGGCGCTGCGCTGGCACGGCCGCGGCGTGATCGGATTCGACCTGGCGGGCGCGGAACTCGGCCATCCACCGGGCGTGCACGCGCGCGCGCTGGCCATCGCGCGCGACGCCGGCTTGCCGATCACGCTGCATGCGGGCGAGGCCGATGCGGCCGAGCGTGTGCTCGAAGCGGTGCGCTTGGGTGCGCGGCGCATCGGCCACGGCGTGCGTCTGGCCGAAGCGCTCGCCGACCCGGCGCGTACCCACCTGGTGGAGGAGTTGATCGCCAGCGGCGTGCACCTCGAAGTCTGCATGACGAGCAACGTGCACACCGGTGCGGCGGCGTCGCTCGCCGCACACCCGATCGCTGCGCTTTGGCGCGCCGGCGTGTCTTTGAGTTTTCACACCGACAACCGGCTCATCTCGTGCATTACGCACAGCGGCGAGGCGCTGCGCCTGGTGCGCTACGCCGACCTGAGCCCCACGGAGTGCCAACGCATGGTGGTGCAAGCCGTGCGGCACTCGTTCTTGCCCGAGCATCAACGCGTGCGCGCGTTGGCGGCGGTGCAGGGGTGGGACGCCAAGCGCGATGCCTGAACGCGTTGCCGCGACCGAAGCTGACCTGGAAACCCGTCGTTCCTGTGGCGATCGCATCGTGCGGCGCCACACTAGCATGCCTGCATGAATCATGTAGCACGTTTGGCCGAGCTCTACCTCAATCTCATCGAGCGCGTCTTGCTCGGCGTGATCTATGAAGATCCGCCGATGGACCAATGGTCAGGTGGCGTGTTCGATCCGGTTCGGCGCGCCCAGGGACGGGACTGGCCCGCCAAAGCCCATACCATGATCGGATTCGAACGCCTGCGCAGTTTGCGCGAGCTGATGAGCGACGTGATCATCGATGGAATTCCAGGCGACTTTGTCGAAACCGGCGTGTGGCGCGGGGGTGCGTGCATTTACATGCGTGCCGTGTTGAAGGTTTTCGGGGTCACGGACCGCCGGGTCTGGGTGGCCGATTCGTTTGAAGGCCTGCCCGCGCCCGATGCGAAGCGCTACCCGAGCCAAGACGTGGGCGATGTGCACCACACCTACAAGGCGCTGGCCGTGTCCCTCGAGGCAGTCCAGGAAAACTTCCGAAAGTACGATCTGCTCGACGACCAGGTTTGTTTCCTGAAAGGCTGGTTCAAGGACACCTTGCCCGGCGCGCCCATCGAGCGCATTGCGGTGCTGCGCCTGGATGGCGACATGTACGCATCCACCATGGACGCGCTGCAGGCCCTGGGGCACAAGGTGAGCCCGGGCGGCTACATCGTCGTCGACGACTTCGGCGCCGTCGAAGGGTGCCGCCGGGCGATTGCCGACTATCGAATGGAGCGAGGCATCGACAGTCCGATCCACGACATTGACGGCATTGGTGCGTACTGGAAAGTGCCCGCCCGGGCGGAGGTTGCACTTCCACGGGCAGTTCAAGCCGAGTTGGCTTGACACGTTCGCTGAGTTCGCCGCGCGCCGCCCACGCGCTGCTGACCCGGGGGGCTGCCTGACTGCGCATCTCGCGCCACGGGAACGCGCCTTCAAACGCTCGCCAGGCGTGCCCGCTTCTGCGTTTGCGCGATGTAGTGCTGCAAGTTGCGCAGCGAGCTGCTGTTCGGGTTCACGAACTGGCAGCCGATCTTCATTCCGTTGGTCGCCGCGCTGAGCGTCGAGACGTGCTGGACGCGCAGGTCGGTCTGGACGCGCACGTTGACTTCCAGGTCCAGCACCACGCCGTGGATCAACGTGCCGGCATCGACCGGCGGCGCACCCTCGGGCAGGAACAAGGCGCAGCCGCCCGCGCTCACGTCGATGATGCGCAGCAGCGCGGGCAGACCCGGGTGCGTCAGGCGCGCCGCCGGAGCGTTGCGCACAGGGGGGCGCACCCTGAAGTTCTCGCGGCGCTGGAAGCGATAGAGTTCGCGCGGCACGGCGCAGCGCAGCGCCGCCGAGGTGGCGCTCTGCACGAGCACCAGGCCCTGCACGTCGAATTGAATCTTCACGTCGTCGATCACGCCCACCGCGATCACCAGCGTGCTCTCGAGCACGCGCTGAAGCGCGGCGTCGGCCTTGTCGCCGTCGAAGGCCATGCTGATCGCCGAGCGCGCCGAGTCGACCACCCAGGGCTTGACCTCCCAGCTCGTGCCCTCGCCGGCGTTCAGGCTCAGGACGATGCCGGCGCTGCACACGCGCCCCAGCATGGCGCGAATCTCCACCGCGGAAGTCATGCGGAATTCGCCCAGGCCGCCGTGCGCGGCGGCCAGCGAATCCAGCGACATCGGCAGGGTGTCCATCGGGAAAAGACTCGCGGTGGTTCCAGGCCGGCTCAATGCACCGTGCGATTGCGCCCGGCGAGCAGCCGGTCGAGGTCGTCGAGCCAGGGCTCGGCGAGTTGCCGGATCTCGGCGTCGTTGATGACGATGCGCTGCATGATTCGCGACTTGAGCTGGGCTTCGTCGGGGGCGAGCGCCTTCTTCGCGGCGGCGTGCTTGAGGTGCGAGATCAGCAGGGCGCACGCGCTTTCGAGCTTGACGACGCGGTCCCAATCGCCGTCGCGCGCGGCGCGCAGCATGTCTTGGCTGGCCTGTTCGATGGCCTCGTAGTAGTTCAGCAACGAAACGGGAGCGGGCGTGTCGAGCGGCATGGCGGCACTGGGTTTCATGGCTGGGCGATCGATGGCTTTTGCTGAACTTGTGCGCCGATCTCGCGCCAGGCGCTGCGCACCGGCTCGATCAGCTTGGCGCACTCGGCCAGTGCCGCGTCGTCATTGTTCAGGTTCGCGTGCGTGAGGCGCACCGTGATGTAGTTGTAGAGGTCGCGCAGGTCCAGCGCCAAGGTGCCGCCGGCGTCGCTGTTGAGCGCACCGTGCAGGCCCTCGTCGACGATGCGCATGGCGCGCGCGATGGCGCGGCCCTTGGTCTGGATGTCGCCGGCACGGATCGCACCGCGCGCCTGCGCAATCGAATCCTGCACGCCGTCGAACAGCATGCTGACGAGCTGATGCGGCGAAGCGCCCGACACACCGGTTTCGATGCCGACGTGCCGATACGCACTGGCAATGGCGTGGGGCTTGTGGGAGCGAGGCTGAGTCGCTTGCATGGCTGTCGAGTCGCCGGGAGTTGAGTCAGTGCCGTGAATATCGGTGCCGCGTTGGACGACTTGAGCCGCCCGGTTCCGACAATGCCTGCTAATTCGAGCCGCTGTTGTTAAAAACAGTGAGCTGTTGCGTGATGTAGCCCGACAGGCTGTTCAGCTGCGCCATCTGGCGGTCCAGTGCGGTGTATTGGGCGCGCAGGCGCTTCTCCACCTGCGCGATGCGGTTTTCCAGGCGCTCCTGACGGTCCTGGTTCAAGTCGATGTTGCGGCGCAGCCCGTCGCTGCGCGTGCCTATCGTGCCGTCGGAGCCGAGCAGCTGATCGGCCATCGAGCGGATCCGCGTTGCGATTCCGTTGTTTGCACTCACCAGCGCGTCGACGTTGCCGAACACCTTGCGCGCCTCCACAGGGTTGGCCAGGGCGCTCGTGATCTTGGTTTCGTTCAGCGTGATGGAGCCGTCGCGCTGCACGTCGAATCCGGCTTCGGACAGGCGCGCGAACGTGCTCGAGGCACTGCTCGTGGCGCCCAGCAGTTGGCGCAATTGGTTGCGAATCGCCACGGCCGCGCTGTCGCCGTGCAGGCTGGTCGCGTTCTGCTCGGCGCTGCCCAGTTTGGTCTGGTCGGCGAGCATCTTGTTCAGGTCGTTGTAGGCGGTGACGAAGACGTCGATCGACTTGCGCAAGGCGGGCGTGTCGAGCGCGGCGCTCAGCTGCACCGGGCCTGAGGTCACCTGGTTCAGCGTGAGCGTCATGCCGTCGAGCACGTCGGTCAGCGTATTGCTTTCCGACGTGATGGGAAGGTTGTTCAGCGTGGCCGAGGCGTTCGCGGCGGCGAGCGCCTGCGCCATCGTCAGGATGCCCACCGACGGGTCGAACGCGAGGGCGGACAGGCCCACACCATCGCCGTCGTTGCCGTCGCTGTCGGCAACGCTGATCCGAAACGCATTGGACGCGCCGGGCGAACTCGAGCGCAGCACGAGGCGCGCGCCGCTCGAGTCGCTGAGAACCGAGGCGACGACGCC
>JBEBHW010000394.1:0-4256 GCA_040081145.1 Burkholderiaceae bacterium | reverse complement strand
GTTCAATGCGATGACGCCGCAGCAATTGAATTCGCTGACGGCACAGCAGCGCGCAGCGCTGTCCACCGCGCAAGTCGCGGCGATGAGCACGGCGCAGATTGCCGCACTCGCGACGCAAGACTTGAATGCGCTGGCGACGAACCACTTCGCGGCGTTCAACAGCGCGCAGGTCGGTGCCTTCACGCCGGAGCAAATTGGCGCGCTGGAGAGCGCCGATTTGCGCGTGCTCGTCGCCTCGGGATTGGGCAGCTGGAACTCGGCGCAGATCGGTGCGCTCGACACGTCGCAAATCGTCACTCTCACGTCGACGCAGTTTGCCGGTTTCGGCAGCGCCCAGGTCGCCGCGCTCAGCACGGAGCAGGTCGCTGCGCTCGAAACGCTGGATCTGCGCGCCCTGAGCAGCGCCGCGCTGCAAGGTTTGTCGCTCGCCCAGTTCGATGCGCTGGCGAGTGCGCAGGTCGTGGCTTTCACGACGGCGCAAATCGCCGCGCTCAGCGGCAGCCAGCTCGCGAGCCTGGGGAGCGCCGAGCTGAACCTGCTCAGCAGCGCCCAGTTCGCCGCGCTCACGAGCACCCAGGTCGGCGCGCTGAGCACCGAGCAAATTGCGAACCTCGAGACGATCGACCTGCGTGCGCTCGGCACCGCCGCGTTCCAGGCGCTGACGACCGAGCAAATCGTCGCCTTCACGACCGAGCAGTTCGCCGCACTGAGCACGGCGCAGATCGCGGCGTTCACGACCGAACACGCGGCAGCGCTCACGACCGCCGAAATTGCCGCTTTCACGACAGCGCAGATCGTCGGCCTGGAAACGCGCGACATCGTCGTCATGTCGCTGACGCAGATCTCGGCGTTCGAGGCCGCCGACGTGGCGGCGATGTCGCCGAGGCAGATCGACGCCTTGCTCGCTGCCACGCCGATCATGCTCGACCTGAACGGCGACGGCGTGCGCACGCTCGCTGCGGCGCAGGGCGTGCTGTTCGACCTGAACGCGACGGGCGCGGCCGCGTCGCGCCGGGTGGGTTGGGTCTCGCCCGAAGACGCCCTGCTCGTCATGGACCGCAATCGCGACGGCCGGATCAACGACGGCAACGAGCTCTTCGGATCCGCCACCCCCACTGCCGAAGGCACGCGCGCCGGCAACGGCTATGCGGCGCTGGCGCAACTCGACAGCAACCACGATCACGTGCTCAACGCCGCCGACGTGCACTTCAAGGACTTGCAGCTCTGGGTCGATGCAAACCACGACGCCAAGACGGACCCGGGCGAGCTGCACACCCTGGGCGACTTCGGCATCGTCGCGCTGGATCTTCATGCCCAACCAGGCAGCGCGCTGGACCACGGCAACCTGCTCGGCCTGGTCTCCACTTACACCACGGCAGACGGTGCGCAACACGCGATGGCCGACGTCTGGTTGGCCAGAAGCAAGGAGGCCGCCGGCCCCGTGATGCCGCCAATGCATGAACTGCTCACCGCGCCTGCGCCGAGCATGCCGACGGAGGCGCCGGCCCACGCCCGCGCGCCAGGCTCGGCGGGTGCGACGGCCTTGCTGGGTGTCGATCGGAACCCCCTGCCGATCGACGAGAACAAGACCCTGCCGCTGATCTGAGCGCGTCGCCTGCCGGCCGCAGCGCTCGCGTGGCAAGTGCCGCGCAGAAGCGCGCGTGTCGGCCCAGGTGCCTAGAAAGCGCGCAGGTGCAGGTCGGGCAGTTGCGGCACGTTCGGCCGGTCCAGCGGGCCGGGAATCGACTCGGCCGAATGACCGTGAAACGACGCGCTGCTCTTGCGCATGAAGGTCAGCTCGAGCAGGCGTGGAAACGGAATGCCGCCGAGCATCACCATGCCGCCGGCGTTGTTCGCGTGCATGTGGATCACGCGGTGCGTGCTGCAGAGCTTGTCGAACACGGCGTAGACGCGGTCGAAGTGCTCCCGGTTCACGAGGCTCTGGAAGTCGTGGAACTCGCCCGTCAGCACCTCGAAGCGCGCCAGGTCGTCGCTGCTCGCGTCGGCCAGGCACTCCCACTCGGCGCCTTCGGTGTCGAACTTGAGGATGGCGTGGCGTGCCTGCGGCCAGTCGATCATCTTCACCATCGTCGCCAGGCTCACAAAAGGCCCTTCGTCGTGCGCGCCCCAGCCTTTGCGGTGGAACTGAATGTTCGGGTGCTGACTCGGGCTGGCAGCGATGGTATGGTCGAACTGGATCACGCGTGCGCCGAGCAGCGCCAGGTCGTTGTCGAAGCTGACTTCGGTACCGATGCCGATCGACAGCACGGTGTTGCTGCGCCGCGATGACGAAGGCATGAGGTAGCCGCCGTCGGCGTCCGAGCCGATGCGCACTTTCGTGTCGCTGATCATTTGCCAGGGGCGGATCAGGTTCAGCAGGTTGAACAGCTCGGGTTGGGTGACGGGCCTCTCGGCCACGGTGGTCGCGCTCATGGGGAGTTCCTTGGTGTCGGGTGTGCCTGGCTCAGGCGGGCAACTGGCACACGCACACCGTGAGGAAGGGTGCGGCCTGTTGCGTCTGCGCGAAGCTCGGCGTCACGTGTTCCAGCGTGAAGTGCGGCGGCCACTGGTACAGCGTCTCCATGATGTGCAGGCCCTGGCCGAGCAGCGTCGCCTCGAACTGCTGGTAGCGGAATTCGTAGGGGTGGTAGCGCGTCAGCAGGCCGAACTTGTCGCCGCGATAGATCGGGGTGGAGCAGAGGAAGCGCCCGCCGGGGCGCAGCACGCGTTTCACCTCGGCGAAGTACTTCGCCACTTCGCCGGGCTGGATGTGCTCGATCGTCTCGAACGAAATGAAAGTGTCGATGCTGCGGTCCGCCACCGGCAACTCGAGCACGCTGCCCTGCAGATAGCGGCCCTTCTTGGTCATCGGCAGGTAGACCTCGTTGGCGAAGGCGACCATGTTCGGGTCGATGTCCACCCCCGTGTAGCTCTTGCAGTTGAGCAGCAGCGAGGCGTAGCCGCAACCCATCGCGGCATCCAGCACGTCGGCGTTGTAGCAAAAGCCCTTCGCGAACGCGTAGCGGTACAGGTGGTCAAGGTTCAGCGACTGCAGCGTGCCGTAGGGGCGCGGGATCAGGTGTTCGTTCTCGTCGACTTGCGACAGGTCGAATCTGCTGGCTTCGAGGGGTGCGTTCATGGTCGAGACTTTCGGCGAGGGTTGGATCCCGGCGTGCGCCGGGACGACGTGGGGGAGGGCGGGTTGAAAGAATCCGGCCGCCTGGAACAGGCGCGCCATTGCGAGAAAGGTCGAACCCGAGGTGATGCGCATTTCGGTGCGCGACAGGATCAGCAGGTCGATCAGCCCTTCAACCACGGAGGTTGCGCCGCGCTCGATGTTGTAGGGGAAGTTGCGGCCTTCCGTGTCGGTCGTCCAGTGCAGCCAGCCGGCTTGCGCCTGCACCTTCTCCGGAAAGGCGGTCTTGTCGAAGACGAGGCAGTTGGGGAGCGTCGCGAAGCGCTGGTTCACTTCGGCCGAGTCGCTGCAGACGAAGTAGCGCTTGTCGCTGCGCGAGGCCTCGAGGAAAAGCGCCTGGTCGTCGATGCGGTCGCCGAAATCGGTCTTGCGGATGTGCAGGCCGATGACGCTGCGGTCGATCTGGTGCGCGTCGCAGAAGGCGCCGGCGCGCTGCGCGACTTCGGGGGCCAATTCGAGCGCGCGCACCGCGGCGTGCACGTCGGCAGGGTCGGCCCACGCCGGGACCAGGTTGTGGAAGTAGACGCACCCCTGCGGCCGGTTCAGCAGCTCGCGGTACGCGTGCAGGCCCGGCAGCAGGAGGTTGACACCGAAGTAGCACCACAGCATGGTGATGAACCCCAGCACGCTCAGCCACGCCGTCACCAAGGCCTTGTTCTTGATGCTCGAGAATCGCAGGTGCACGACGACGAGATACACCAGCCAGGTGAGCAACGCCCACAGCTCCTTGGGGTCGAAGGCCCACCACCGGCCCCATGAGTGGTCCGCCCACCATGCGCCGAGCAGAATGCCTACGCCGAGCGACCAGAACGCCATTTGCAGCACGGTCATGAGCGCTGAATCGAGATCCGCAAGCACGCGGGCTCGGCCCATCGTGCCGCCGCTCCCGCCCAGGGCTCCGGCCATCACCGAATCTACCTCGCCGCCGTCGGTCACATTCACCTGCATCGAACCGCCGCCGGGCATCGCCACCGTCGCCACCTGCGAACGCGCCGCGGAACGCTTGCTCAGATAGTGCATCGCCAGATGGAACAGGCTGATGACAAATCCTAGCGAGATG
>JBEBHW010000393.1:0-4256 GCA_040081145.1 Burkholderiaceae bacterium | reverse complement strand
GGTCGGCCACCGCGCCGTGGTCGCGCACGCGCCACAGGCGCAGGCGCGCCGCGAGTTCGGTCTTGTCGGCGTTGGCGGCTGCAGCGCTTCGCGACTTCGTTGCCGGTGCGGCTTGCGCCTTGGCGAGCGCGTCGAAGTCATCGGTGCTGAGCCACTGCACGAAGAATCGATTGAAGAAATCCAGCAGGCCTGCGTCGGTTTCATGCTGTCTCGATTCGAACTCGGGCAAGGGCGGCAAGCGCCGGCCGTCCCACTCGAGATCGAAGCGCTTTGCGCCGTCTTTCAGGCTGATGCCCTCGAGGAATGACGTATCGCTGATTCCGTGCGCGACGAACCAAGCCTGTTTGGCGGCCTTGCTGGAGGCCTTGACGAACCCGTCGAGCAGCGGCCTGACCTTCGCCCAGTCGGCAGGTTTGCGCTGCGCCGTACCGATCGCCGGGTAGCCCAGCAGCACGTCATACGTCGCCTTGGCCATCTCCACGGTCTGCGCCGGCCAGCGGTGCGTCAGATCGGCCGCGTGCGAATTCCACCCGCCGCGGGTGCGCGGATGCGCCCAGGACATTTCGGCGTCGCAGTTGAACAGCGGGGCGGTCTGCGGCGTGTCCGGAACACCTTCATGCGAATACGAGTCTTGCAGCGCGTGCAGCGCCTCGCCCAACTGGTAAAGCCGAAATCCCGCCTGCGACGACGGCACGGCGTCGAGCTTGCGCGCCAGCGCCCAGGCCGCTTCGCTGCCGGCGACGACGGCGCGTTGCTGCGCCGGGCCGGGCGCCTGCGTAACCGCTGGAAAACTGCGCGCTGCCACCTCTTGCGCAAGCTCGGTGTCGCGCCCCAAGCACGCGTAGTCGAAGAGCAACGCGACGAACTGCATGTCGCCCGATTCGACACGCTGATTCCCCAGCCCAATCGCGTCGGCCTGACCGGCTTCGAAACCCGCTTGCATGGCGAGAAACTTGGTCAAGCCAAAGTGCACGTCGCCCTCTGCGCCCGCGACGCGAAACGCGGCCAGACAGGCGAACAACCCCACAGCCGCGCGCAGCGCCATCTCCGCCCCCTGGGGAAACACAAAGCTGAATTGAATCGGATTTGGCCGCGTTGCAGTACTAGGGCTTAGCCTCTTCCTGTTCTTCGCCGTCTGGGGGTTTGCCGTGGCGCTGGACGTGCTCGTCGTATTCCTGTTTCAGGCGCCGCGTCGCCTCGTCTTGGGCGCGCAATTGCTCGGGCGTCGCGACGTGCGCTGCCAGCGCGGCGGGCTTGAGGCTTGCTTCTCGGACGTCGCGCCGGGCGACTTGCTTGCCTTGCGCAAGCAGCCAGATTCTGGAGACGCGCGACTTTCCCGGGCAGCGCGGGTCGCGTGCGTGCGACACCATGACGCGCTCTTGCGCGGCGAGCAACTGGGCGATCAGTTCGGGCCCCGGTGCAGTGGCGCGCAGCGTGACGAGGCCTTCGATCGTGTCGTCGACATCGAGCTGAAACGCCAGCGACTTGGCCAGACGTCGCAGCACCTGGCTCAGCGGCGCGTCGCGCGCGATCAGTTCGACCCCGGCCTTGCAGTCGCGCACCTTGATCGAGATTTCCGCTGCCGTGGCCAAGCTGCTGACGCCGAGCAGCGTCACACCGATTGCCAAGTTGCCAAGCGCAGCCATTGCCAGTCCGTTCAAGCGCGATGAGCATGAAGCATACGCAAAAAGACCCAGCTCGCGGGCTGGGTCCTTTGCCAGGAGCGAATGCTCAGCCGGCGCTCAGTTCCCCAAGCCCGGCGGCGTGGAGCTGTTGCGGAACGGCCAGACGCCGTTCGTGAACTTGAGGACCAGGTAGCCGTTGTCCTGGCACATCGTTTCCAGCGTTCCCTTCTTGGCGTCCAGCCGGACCTGCGCCGTGCACCAGTCGGGCCCACCCGCGACCCAGCCACCGGTGCGGATGTGGTTCGAACCCGGGCTCATCGTCGTCGTTCCCGCCGGATTGAAGTAGGCGATTTCACGCGGCCGCGCCGGGTTGCGAATGTCGAACACGCGGATCCCGGAGTTGAAGTAGCCGCAGGCCAGTGTCGTCGCATCCTTGCGGTTGTCGACGCTGCAATAGTGCGCGCCGTAGGTGAACGAACCCAGGCCAGCCAAGTCGGGAAGCACTTGCGCGCAGTTTTTCGGGTCGTACGCTTCCATGATGAGCTTGGACAGCACCGTCGGCTTGGTCTCGTCGGATACATCGATGATGCGTGCGAATTGCCACGCGGGCAGGTTCTGGTCACAGGCCCTCTGCCAGCCCACGGCGTTGTTGCCGCCAGACCCCGCTTCGTCGACGTGAATCACATAGGGCTTGCCCTTGATCTTGACGTTGATCGCGTGTTGCGCGCCGCCGCCGTCGTCCCAGGTGACCTGGCCGAGGACCGTCATCACCGGGTTGGGCACGCGCGCCTGGATCTGGCTCGTGTCGAGGATTTGCAGGCCGTTGTTTGGCAAGCTGCCGGGGAGGCGATTGATGTTCGCTCCGCCGTTTCCAAGGATCGCCACGTAGGCGCGCTTGCCGTCGTCGCTGATGTTCAGGCCGTGCACCCGCCCGGACGTCGGCGACACCGTGAAGTGCTGAGCGAGCATCTTGGGCTTGGTCGGGTTCGTGATGTCGATCGGGTAGATGTAGCCTGCACCCAGATTCGCGGCGTAGTAGGTCAGGCCGTCGGGAGCGAAGTTGCCTTCGTGACCGCGCACCGCCGCCTTGAATTCATCGGGCGTGCTGCCCAGGCCCACCTGGGCGCCGGTCAGCATCTGCGGGTAGCGGCAATCGCCCGCGATGTCGAACAGCTCGATCTCCGGGCCGCCGTTGCCGTTGAGCGCGTTCACGCCACCGAGCAATTTGCGCCGCTCGTTCACCTTGAGCGATTCCCACGGGTCGATCATCGCGGTCGTGTTCAAGAAGGTCGTGGCCACCGGGTGGCGCTGGTTCGTCGCGTCGATCACGGCAACGCCACGCTGGCTGCGCGGTGTGCCCGACCCTGGCACATTGGGGATCGCCGTACCGGGAATCACCGCGGTCGACGCCGAGTCGTAATACGCGCAGCGGTGACCGCGCTTGTCCTGAAAGTACGCCGTCTGCCAGCTTCCGCCTTCGTTGCGGCTCTGCCCGATCAGCTTGAGGTTGCAGCTGTAGCCCTTGAAGCCCGCCGCGCGTACCGCCGCGGGCACCTGGCCTTGCAAGCCGGTCTCTGGAACGCTGCCCGGACCGCAGCGCGCCTTGAGTGAGCCGTTGCCGTTGTGCCCGTCGCGGTCGTCGTCGTCGCGATCGTTGTCATCGTCGTCGCCGCCACCGGATCCCTCGCGGTCACCGTCGCCGCCCGACAGGATTTGCTTCGTTCCGGCTGCGGCCAGCTGCTCGTCACTGCTGCCGCCGCCGCAACCGGCGATTCCCAGTGCCACGGCGCAAAGCAGTGCGGCAAGCTGGGCGTCGATCCCAGTCCATCGAAAGTTCATGTCTTGTCTCCTCGAACCTGGTTATTCCTCAAAGGCGTCGGGAAATGTACAGTTCTTGAGCTGCATCAAATATAGGTTTTTCGACATTAGTTTCGGGAAGATGCGACGCGAGCAGCGCGTTGCACGCGCCGCGCTACTTCGCGGACCGAAGCGCCACTTTTCTCAGCGCGTCGTTGCCTTCGCGCACTTCGTAGCGCGAATCCGCAGCGAACGGCCCAACCAGCCGCTGCAGCGTGCCGCTGCCGGGCCAGCGGATCTCGATCTCGTCGATCGTCGTCGCCGTGTCGACGCCGATGTGCGGGCGCAGGCTCGACGCGCCGAAGCTGCCGCCGCTGCCCACGGTGCGGTAGATGTCCCGCGCCGTTCCGTCAGCGGCTTTGACTCGCACGCGGATTCGCGCGCCCACGCCGAAGCGGTTCGCCTTCGTGCCCACCAGATCGAGCTTGATCCAGTGGCCGGCGTGTCCCGGGTTCTTGAACAGCGCGCTGTAGAACCTGTCGCCACTCATCGCGCCGCCGATGTTCGCAAACACGTCCTGCTGACCCGAGTTGTCGATGTCGCCAAAGGCCACGGCATGGCCTTTTTGCAGATGCCCGAAGCCGCCCGAGGTGGTCACGTTCTGAAAGCTGCGCCCCTGCGCGTTGCGGAACATCTGATTCGGCACAACGTTGTTCAGCGGTGCGGCGCCGGTGCCGAGATAGAAGTCGAGCCATCCGTCGTTGTCCAGGTCGCCGAAGTTGGCGCCCATGGTGAGCAGCAACTGGTCCAGGTGCATCGCGCGCGACAAGTCGG
>JBEBHW010000392.1:0-4260 GCA_040081145.1 Burkholderiaceae bacterium | reverse complement strand
AGGCTGGAGCCCTGCCCCCTCCGCAGCGGGGGCCTGCGGAGGGGGCAGGGCTCCGGCCTCGCGGGCTGGCTCTGTTCCCGCCGGGGTGGGGCGGAGGCCTCGGTCTGTTGGTGGCGCTTGCGCTGCTCTTCCTGGCCGTCGCGCTCGGTGCCTACCCTGTGGTGAGGCGCCTGACGCGGCGCCTGGAGGCCTTGCAGCGCGGCGTGGAGACATTCGGCGCCGGGCGCTTGAGCCAACGCGTCGACGCGAGTGGCCGCGATGAAGTGGCCGCACTCGCGCGCAGCTTCAACGCCGCGGCGCAGCGCATCGAGGCGCTTGTCGCCTCGCACCGCAATCTGCTCGCCAACGCGTCGCATGAATTGCGCTCGCCCTTGGCGCGAATGAAAATGGCCGTGGCGATGCTGGACGACGCGGCGCCGCAGGCGCGCGCCCGACTGGGCCAGGAAATCGAACTCAATATCCGCGAGCTCGACGCCCTTGTCGAAGAGGTATTGCTCGCGAGCCGGCTCGACGCGCGCAGCGATGCCAGCGCCGCGCCGCACACGCCGGTGGCGTTGTTGCCGCTCGCCGCCGAAGAAGGCGCGCGTGTGAATGCGCGGGTCGCGGGCGACGATGCCACAGTGCAGGGCGATGAGCGCTTGCTGCGCCGCGCGTTGCGCAACTTGCTGGAGAACGCGCAGCGTTATGGCGGCAGCGCCGCGCCGGAAGTGGGTATCCGTCGCGTCGCCGGCTGTGTCGAGTTGCGCGTGAGCGACCGCGGTCCCGGCGTGCCGCCGGCCGAGCGCGAGCGCATCTTCGAGCCCTTTTATCGTCTGCCTGGGCATTCCGAACACGCCGGTGGGGTGGGCCTGGGTCTGAGCCTTGTGCGGCAAATCGCGCAGGCGCACGCTGGCACGGTGCGCTGCGAGGCGCGCGAGGGCGCGGGCAGTTGTTTCGTGCTGAGTCTGCCGGCGTAGCTCGAGTCCGCCGGTGCGCGTCGGCGATGCGTCGGCCTGAGCTGTGTTACCGGCCTTGCGCCTGCAGTGTCTGATTCCTGCGGCGCAGCATCCAGCCGAGGAAGAAGCACAGGCCCAGCCCGGCGCACACCAGCCCCGCCGTCGCGGCAGCCCAGTAGCCCGGGGCGCCTTGCAGGCTGCGCGGCGTCACGCCCGTGACATCGAAGGCGAGCACATAACCTCCGCCGAGACCCACGCCCCAGATCGCCGCCGCATAAATCAGCACCGGCACAGTGGCGACGCGGTACGCGCGCAAGACGTGGGCAGCGATGATTTGCGCCGCGTCGGCGATGTGGAACAGCACGAGCCAGGCGAGCAGCGGCAGCGCCGCGGCAATCACGCTCGGGTCGCTCGTGTAGGCGTGCAGGATGGTCAGGCGCAAGGCATAGACGATGCACCCCGTCACCGCAGCGACGATCAGGCCGAGCCGCAGGCCGTTCCAGCCGAGCTGCTGTGCCTGTGCGGCGTCGTTCGCGCCGATTCGCTGCGCGACCAGGCTGCTCGTCGCGTTGCCGATCGCCATCGGCAGCATGAACAGGATGGACAGCATGTTCAACGCGATTTGATGCCCGGCCACGGAAGTGGCGCCGATGCGTGAGATGAACAGCGCCATGAAAGTAAAGCCGGTCACTTCGATCGCAATCGACGCGCCCAAGGGGACCCCCAGGCGCAGCAAACCCCGCAAGCTGGCGCGGTGCGGCCGATTCACCTTGCCCTGCAAGCCGAACCTGGCATAAAACGGGTCGTTGCGCAGCAGCCACCACGCGCCGGCGAGCTGGCACGCCATGACGATGGCGGTGGCCATGCCGCAACCCGGGGCGCCCTGCGCAGCGAACTTCCATTCACCCACGCTGAATCCGAACACGAGCATTGCCGACATCGGCACCTTGAGGAGGAGCGCAGCGAGCTGCAGCAGCATCACGATCTTGGGCCGCGACACCGCCGTGTTGAAGCCGCGAAACGCCGTGAACACGAGCGCGAAGGGCAGGGCGAAGGCGAGCGCTGTGAGGTAGCCGCGCACCTTGGCGGCGACCTCGGGCGACGCCTGTGACAGGTTGAGAAACGGTTGCGGAAATAGCAGCAACAGGCAGCCCACGGTCGACGCCCCCAGCGCCAGCCACATCGCCTGGTGCAACTGCGCACCGGCCTCGGCATGTTTGCCCGCACCGAACAACTGGCCGGCGATCGGCCCGACGGCGAGCACCAGGCCCATCAGGGCGATGAACACGGTGACGTAGACGGCGCTGCCGATCGCCAGTGCTGCCAGATCGAGCGCCGATGCGCGCGAGGCGATCAAGGTGTCCACCGTGCCGAAAGCGAGCACAGCGACCTGGCCGACGAAGACCGGCCAGGCCAGGGGCGCGATGCGGCGTGCGTCGTGCAGCAGCGTGGCTGCACTCACCGGCGAGGTTCCTCGCGCGGGTCGTCGGCGCCGTGCTGCTCCGCCGGTGCGCCGCGCACGCCAAGTTCCAGCGCGCGCTCGGCGTATCGATTGAAGCGCCAGGCCGTGCCCTCCTGGGTGATGCGGCGCCACGTCGCGCGCTTTTCGCCAGGGCTCATCGCCGTCCAATGCTGGACTTCGTCGAAACTGCGCCCGCAGCCCTTGCACACGGCGTCGCCCTGGCTCGTCGAGCAGATTGCGATGCACGGCGCGTCGGGCGTCGTCGCGTACCAGGCGAGCCACGCCTCGCGGGCGGCGCGCGGCATCGATTCCTCGTCGCACTCGGCGTCGCGGTGATAGACCATCAGCGCGTAGACCTCGCCGAGTGCACGCACTTCGGCGCAGGCGCTGATGCCGTCGATCGAGGGCCGCCGCTGGCGCCACCAGTTGATCGCGGATTCGATGTCAGTGATGTGCAGCGCGGCCATGGGTGCAAGGGGGAAGGGCGCCAAGGATAGCGTTGACGAGGTGCGTCGACTTGGGCGCGACGCTGCTACGATCCGCCTTGAGACCGTTGTTCTGCTCGGTTTCCGCATCCTCTTGACGCCCCACCTTCCCGCGCTTGATCGGCCGCCGTTCGCGGTGGTGGATGCACTCGACCCCGCGCAAACCGCGCTCGAAATGGTCGCCTGCTTTGGCGCGCTGGGTGCGCGGCCGGATCGGCTGGCGCACGCGCATGCGCTCGCGGTGCAAAGCATTGGGCCTGTGGCGCAGCCGCTCGTGCTTGCCGGGGGCGCGATCGCGCGCGATATCGACCGCGGTGTGGGCGCCGGAGTGGCGAGCGGCTATCACAACCCGCAGCACTTTCTCGAGGTCATGCTCTGCGCGCTGTACCTGGCGCGAACCCACGGGCTCGCCTCGCAGCGCGTGGCGCGCCTGGTCACCGCCGGGCTGATCCACGACTTCCATCACGATGGGTCGCGCGGCGCCCCGGCGCCGTTCCGGCTCGAGTTGCTCGCACTGCAAAACGCGCAACCGTACTTGCGCGCTGCCGCAGTAAGCGCACTGGAGTGCCGCAGACTTGACGCGCTCGTGCTGGCGACCGAGCCGCGCGCCGGTGTGCCATTTGCTCGTGCCTGCTGGAATCGGCATCGCTCCGTTGCGTCGGTCGCGCCGCCCGCGGCTATGCAGCTCCCCGAGGCCTTGGCGCTTTTGTCGACGGACGCCGATCTCGCGTTCGACGCCGTACTGCTCGCCGAGGCCGACGTCTTGCCCTCGATCGGCCTGACACTGGACCACGCCGAAACCTTGCAGGCGCGGCTTGCGGCGGAATGGCGCACGCCGCTCGGGCGCGACGACAAGCTGGGCTTCATCGACCGCATGATCGGCGAGATCGCGGTGGCGCAGTATTTCGTGCCGAACGTGCAGCGATTGCGCCAGGCCTATGCGGGCAGTGCAGCGTAGTCGCGCGCGACAGGCCTCAGCTTGGGCGGCTCGCCGTGGTGACCGGACGAGCCGCCCGATGAGCCGCCGCTGCTGCTGGCGCGCAAGCGCGTCGACCTCGGTTTGCGTGTCGATGAATTCGACGTGATGAAGATTGGCGAGACGCGGCTGCTGCGCTGATCGCGTCACTCTGCGGCGAAGTGCCAAACCGTCTGGATCAAGCCTTCGCGCACTTCATACACCGCGGCCACTTCGAAGGCCTGCTCGCGCACGCCCCAGATCAACTCGTGGTCGACGACCTTGTTGCCGAGCACGGTGCGGTTCACGATGTCGGCCTTCAGCGCCGGCAAATTGAAACGATTTTCGGCGTAAAAGCGCGCGAGCTGTGGCTTGCCTGAAATCGACGCCTCGCGCGCGGGCGGGCGGTACACAATGACGGAG
>JBEBHW010000391.1:0-4266 GCA_040081145.1 Burkholderiaceae bacterium | reverse complement strand
GCCCGGAACGCTTGAACGCGATCGGCGCCGCGCTGATGGCCGACCTGCACGACGCGTTGACCCACGCACAGACCGAGCCCACGACCCGCGCGATCGTCTTCACCGGCGCCGGCCGCGCCTTCTGCGCAGGCGACGACCTCAAGGAATTCGCCGAGCAGGCGAAGAGTCCGCAGGCCATCGCGCAGACCTGCGAGAGCATCCAGCAAATCACGCGCGACATCATGTTCGGCCCCAAGCTCGTGATCGGCGCCGTGCACGGCTACGCGGTGGGCGGCGGGTTCGAGTGGCTGCTGAACTGCGACCTCGTGATCGCCGCCGACGACCTGATCGCCTTCTTTCCGGAAATGGCGCTCGGCCACTTCGTCACCGGCGGCGTGACGCACCTGCTGCCGCAACTCGTCGGGCACCAGCGCGCGATGGAGTTGATGGTGCTCGGGGAACGCCAAGATGCGAACGCGCTGCAACGCCTGGGCATCGTGAACCGCGTCGTGCCCGCAGCCGAGCTGTTGTCGCGCGCGATGGACATGGCGCGCCAAGTGGCGCAGCGCTCGCTGCTCGCCACGTCGCAGCTCAAACGTGCGCTGACAAGTGAGGTGAATGGGCAACTCGTTGCGGCGCTGGAGGTCGAGCGCCGGGCGGCGGTCGCGTGTTTTGCGAGTGCCGATACCGCGCAGCGTGTCGAGGCCAGGGCGCTCGGCATTAAGATCGTGCCCGACGCTGCACGGAGGAAATCATGAAGGCGTTGTTGAGCTTCGCACTGTTGCTGTCGCTGCTGAGCGCCGCCACCGCGCAGGAGCGCATTGCACGCGTGGGCTACCTGAGCTGGGAGGACGCGGGCGGGCACTACGAAGCGACATCGAGCGCCTTCGTCGACGGACTGCGCCTGGAGGGCTTCGTGGAAGGCAAGAACCTGCAGCTGCTGCGGCGCTCGGCGTCGAATGACCCCGAGAAGTTCAAGCCGCTCGCGCGCGAACTCGCGGCGTCCAAGGTCGATGTGTTCTTCGCCCCGGCAACGCCGATGGCGAGCGCCGCCTGGTTCGCGGCAAAAGACACGCCGATCGTCATTGCCACCATCCTCGACCCGGTCGAACTGAAGTTCATCAACTCGCTGGGTCGGCCGGGGACGCGCGTCACCGGTGTGACGTCGATGAACGACGAGCTCACTGCCAAGCGGATGCAGTTGCTGGCGGAGATGGTGCCCGGTTTGAAGCGCGTCGGCGTCGTCATCGATGAAGTCCTGTATCGCGCGTGCCAGCAGGAGATCGAGCACGACGAAAAAGCGGCGAAGGCGCTCGGCTTGACGCTGGTCATGGTCCACATCGATCGGGCGGAGAATATCGACGCGGGATTTCGCAAGCTTGCCGACGCGAAAGTCCAGGCGGTGTTCAGTACGGCGATGTCGACGCGCAACAACCTGAACGAGGAATACGCCGCTGCGGCGCTCAAATACCGGCTGCCGTCGATGTTCCATCTCGAGTACGGCGTGGAAAAGGGTGGGTTGATGAGCTACGGCCCCGACTTCCCCGCCATCTTTCGCAGCGCCGGCCAGTACACCGGCCGCATCCTCAAGGGCGGCAAGCCCGCCGAGATGGCGGTCGAGCAACCGCGCGAGTTCGAACTCGTACTCAACATGAAGACGGCGCGTGCGCTCGGCATCACGGTGCCGTATGCGATTCGGCTGCGTGCGAACAAGGTGATCGAGTGAAGCGGCTCAGTGCCGCTCCGGTCAGCCTCCCAGCTCGGCGCCTCCGACTACTCGTCGCGCGCCATCGCGCCGCTTGCGCTCCAGAATCCGAATACCAGCACCAGCGTGACGAGAATCAGCAGCGTCATCAGCGCGTACAGCGTCGCCGACAAGCCGATCTGCTTGTAGCTCGCCCAGATGTAGGTCTGCACCGTGTTGTTCGCGCCCTGAACGAGCGAGGTTCGCGCCGTCTCGTTGAACGACAGGATCATGGAGAACGTCGCGGCGCCGGCGATGCCGGGGCGGATCGCCGGGAATTCGATCTCGCGAAACGCGCGCCAGCGGTTCGCTCCGAGCATCCACGCGGCCTCTGATTGCACCGTGTCGAACTGGCTCATCGCGGTCAGCACGATGAGGAAGGCAAACGGAAGCGCCCACAGCACGTTGACGATGCAGATGCTGAACAGCGACGGCGGCAGGCCGATGCGCTCGAACAGGAATGCGGTGGCCAGCCCCATGCTCACGCCGGGAATGAACAGCGGCAGCAAGTTGAGCAGGAGCACGGTGCGCGGAATGCGCAGCTCGCGCACCGCCATCGCCGCGAGCACCGCGAGCACCGGCGTGACGAGTCCAACAACCAGCGCGACAAGCAGTGAGTTGCGCATCGCCTGCATCAATACAGCCTGGCCCCAGATGCTGCTGTAGGCTGCCAGCGACGGGTGGCTCAACGCGTCGGCGACACCCTTGTCGCCGAGCGAAAAAACCGGCGGGGGCAACATCGGCAAGTACAGCAGCAGCAGCGCAAATCCGGTCCACGCCCACAGCGCCCAGCGCACCATCCTGCCTTGACCGGGCTGGGCGTGCATCACCGGCCGAGCGCCTTGCCGAGAAACGAGCGCAGGTCGAACAGACTCGCCCAGACCGCGACCAGGATCAGCATCGCGGCAATGACGACGGTGGACATCGCCGCGGCGAGCGGGTAGTTCAGAACGTCCAGCGTGCTGGTAATCTCATTGCCGATCAGCTGATAACCGGTTCCGCCCAGGATCACCGGCACCGCATGGTCGCCGAACGCGCCCACGAAGCCGAAGATGAACGCCGCGAGCACGCCCGGCATCGACAGCGGCAACACCACCCGAATAAAGGTTCGCACCGGCCCGGCGCCGAGCAGCCAGCTCGCGTGGATGAGCCTGCGGTCTATGCCTTGCAGCGCGAGCCACAGCGGGAAAATCATGAACGGCATGTACGACATGACCAGGCCGACGATCACGGCGAAGTCGCTGTAGAGCAGCCAGTCCAGCGGAGCGTCGGTCAACCCGACGGCGATCAGCACGGTGTTCACCGGCCCGGTGCGGCCGAGCAGATACGACCACGAGAAGGTGCGGATCACGTAGTTCACGAGGAACGGTATCGTGAACAGCATGAGCACGATGCGCGTCGCGCGTGCCGAGGTCTTCAGCGCGAGGAACCAGGCGATGGGGTAAGCCGCAAGCAGGCCGATGGCAGTGACTTCCGCCGCGACGAGCAGGCTGCGCTCGAGGATCTCAAAGCGCACGCCGCCGAGGAACGACGCATACGAGTCGAACGAAAAGTCGGGCCGAATGCCAAACCCGACGCGCTTCCAGAAGCTGATGACCACCGTCAGCGCGAGCGGGGCCACCAGAAACAGCGTCACGAACGCGAGCGGAACGCCCAGCAGGGCGCCCCGCAGCGTCAGTGACGCGGCGCGCACGAGGAATCAGCGGCTGGGCGCGGCCTTGAAGCGCGCCCACTCGCTTTCATACGCTTCCACTGCCGTGGGCCAACGGTTTTGCCAGACGCCGCCACGCTTGAATTTGGCTTTCACGCCGGCGTCGATTGCGGCGATCTTTTTCGCGTCGTCGGGTTTGAACTCGGCCGGCGTGGCGTTTGCGTAGGGCACGGCTTGCGAATTCGTCATGTAGCTGCGCGTCAGCGAAATCTTCGCGCCGTACCAGGGGCCGAGCAGGAAGTCGAGCAGGGCGTAGATCGCCTTGGTCTGCTCCGCGCTGCGCGCCGGGTTGCGCACGATGTAGGCCGCCATCGCCCACAGCAAATAGCCTTCCTTGGGCTGCGCGTAGACCGATTTCACGCCCTTGGCCGCGGCGGCGCCGACCATCGGCTCCCAGCAGTCGATGACCTTGACCTCCTTGCTCACGATCAGGTTCACCGCCTGCTCGAAGCTCGACCACAGCGTGCGGAACTGGCCGGCGCGTTTCTTCTCGATCAGGAAGTCGACGACGGTCTTGAACTCCGAGGCCGTCATGTTGTCGGGGTTGGCGATGTTCGCGAGCTTGGCCGACTTCAGATACAGCGCGGTCTTCTGCCCGGCTGTCGTGTAGTTGTCTTCCAGCGCGACATAGCCCTTGAACTTCGGGTCGAACAGCGCACCGTAGGAATCGAGCGGGCCCGTGGCCTCGGGCAGGTAGGCAAAACTGTCGCCCTGCAGGATCGACGGCACGCCATAGATCTTGCCTTTCTCGCCGATGAAGTTGAAACCCGGCTGGCCTTGCGCGAAGAAGTCCTTGAGGTAGGCGTTCTTGCCCCAGTTCGGCATGCGCGAG
>JBEBHW010000390.1:0-4267 GCA_040081145.1 Burkholderiaceae bacterium | reverse complement strand
CGGATCGACCGGGCCCGAGTGAATACGCGGCGGCGCTGCGAACGCGAGTCCCGCCCCGCTTCGCCGAATCCGGACGAGGCCGACGCCGCACTCCTGAATCACTTGCGCGGCATGCTTCGGCCGGCCGCCGGCGGCGAGCCACGCATGACAACTGCCCAAGGTCGGGTGCCCGGCGAAAGGCAGTTCGCGCGCGGTCGTGAAAATGCGCACCCGGTAGTCGGCCGCCGGGTCGGTGGGCGGCAGCAGGAACGTCGTTTCGCTGAGGTTCGTCCAGCGCGCAAAGTCGCGCATTTGTGCGTCGCTCAAGCCTTCTGCGTCATGCACGACAGCCAGGGCATTGCCCTTCAAGGGCACGTCGGTGAAGACGTCGAGTTGGGTGAATGGGCGCGTCGTTGTCGTCATTGAACCTCCGCAATCGCCTGGGCCAGGAGCGTGATGCCTTGCTCGATCTGCGCGGGCGAGGCGGTGACAAAGCTCAATCGGAGCGTGTTCATGCGCGGCTCCGACGCATAAAACGCCGCGCCCGGAACAAACGCCACGCCGCGTTGCACGGCTTTGGGCAAGAGCTTCACAGTGTCGATGCCTTTCGGCAACTCGATCCAGAAGAACATGCCGCCGCTCGGCGCATTCCAGCGGCACCCCGGCGGCAAGTGGCGCTCCAGCGCAGTTTGCATGGCGTCGCGCTGCGCCTTGTAGCGCGCGCGAATCGTCGGCACATGCTCGCGCAAGAAACCGTCGCGGATCACCTCGTAGACGACACGTTGGTTGAAGCCCGGCGTGTGCAAGTCGGCGGCTTGTTTGGCTTGCAGCAGCTTGGGGTAGACGGCCTTGGGCGCAATCACGTAGCCCAGGCGCAATCCGGGCGCGAGGACCTTGGAAAACGACCCGAGATAAATCGTCCCCTCGGGCCAGCGCGTTGCCAGCGGAGCGGGCGGCGCAGCGTCGAACCACAAGTCGCCGTAGGGGTTGTCTTCGACGATGGGCAGCGCCGCGGCTTGCGCGGCACGCACCAGCGCGTCGCGTCGTGTGGCCCCGATGCACCGGCCGCTCGGGTTCTGGAAATTCGGCAGCATGTACAAGAAGCGCGCACCCTGTGCCAGCGCCAAACCCTCTGGCAATGGGCCGTGCGCGTCGCACTCGACGCTGACGATCTCCGGCTCGTAGGGCGCAAATGCCTGCAGCGCGCCGAGGTAGGTGGGCGACTCGACTGCCACCCGGCTCCCCGCATCGATCAGGACTTTGCCGGCCAGATCCAGGCCCTGCTGAGACCCCGTCGTGATCAGCACCTGGGAGGCGTCTGCGACCAGGCCCTGCGCAGCAAGCTCCGCTGCGACCCATTCGCGCAGCGGGCCGAAGCCTTCGCTGGCGGCGTACTGCAAAGCCTCGCGCGGCTGGTCGCGCAGGACGCGCTGCGTCGCCTCGCGCATCGCCTCGATCGGGAACGAATCGGGCGATGGCAGGCCGCCGGCGAGCGAAATGATCCCCGGCTGCTCCGTGACTTTCAGGATCTCGCGAATCACCGAGGGATTCATGCGCTCGGTTCGGCGCGCCAGGTGAAAGCTCATGGAGACCTCCTTGTCGCGGCGACAGGCATTCTCTTGCCGAGGAATACCGTGCCGATCACGGCCAATGAAAAGACCACGGTGTCGAGCTCGAGCACCTCGCCCAGCACCGGCACGGCGAAGAGCAGCGCCAGAAAGGGTTGGACCAGTTGCACCTGGCTGACCCGCACCGTTCCGCCCAGGGCAAGCCCACGGTACCAGGCGAAAAAGCCAAGCCACATGGAAAACAGCGAGACGTAGCCGAGCCCCAGCCACGCCGAGGCGCGCACGCCTTGCTCCGGCCAGTTCGCCAGCGTGACCGGCAGCGTCAAGGGCAGGCTCAGCGCGAGAACCCAGCAAATCACGCGTTCCGCGCTCATCTGCGTGGCCAGGCGCGCACCCGCGACGTATCCGATCGAAGCGCACGCCACGGCCGCAAGCAACAGGCCGTCGGCCAGGCTCAATCGGCCCGTGCCCTTGTGCGCGGCAAACCACAGGACCAAGGCGCAGCCCGAGGCGGCGCAGGCCCAGAACCCGAGCGAAGGGCGCTGGCGAAAGTACAGTGCCGCTGCGATTGCAGTGCCCAGCGGCAAGACCCCCGTCACGACGGCAGCGTGCATCGCGTCGACGTCGCGCAACGCCAGGCTCAGGAACAGCGGGAAGCCCACCACGGTGCCAGCCGCGCAGAGCGCCAGCGCGGCGGCCTGATCAGCGCGTGGCCAGGGCGCGCGCAACGCGCACAAGACGCCCAGGCTCAACATGCCCGCCAGCGCGGCACGCCCGGCTGTGACGAACAACGGCGTCAACTGCGGGTCGCTGCTGGCGCCGACGGCCAGGCGCGTCATCGGCAAAGTCATCGCAAAGATGACGACGCCGAGCAAGCCCAGCCAAAGACCGCGGGTTTCAGCGTGCGCGTGCGGGTTCATGGTCCCTGCAGTCTAGACGACGCACCAGCACAGAGCCAGTACACTTCGACCTCAAATTCACGATCTGTATGGCTCCCCGGACCAACACACAAGCCGAGCCTCGGCGCTTCAAATGAGCATCGCGCAAGGTCCACCGGCCGCACTTTCCCGCGGTGCCCACACGAGCCTGACCGATCAGCTCGCACAGCGCTTTGCCGAGAGAATTAGCCAGCACCTGTTGGCGCCGGGTGCGCGCCTGCCCTCGGTGCGCGAATGCGCTCGCCGCCACAGCGTGAGCCCGTCCACGGTGGTCGCGGCCTACGACCAACTGCAGGCGCAAGGCATGGTCGAGGCGCGCCGCCAGCGCGGCTTCTTCGTACGTTCGCACGCGCTCGAACCCGGCGCCGCCGAGGTGCAGGTTCAAGCGGCACGAACCCGCCTGCCGCTTCCCATCAGCGCAACGACGCTGATTCGCGGCATGTTCCAGCCGCCTTCCGGCCAGGCGATGCCGGGCCTGGGGACGTTGCCGATCGACTGGCTCGATCTGCCGTTGCTCGCCAGCGCGTTGCGCAAGGTGACACGAAGCACGACGCTGCGCGCGAGTTCGCTCGAGTACGGCGAGCCTGCCGGCGATTCGCGCTTGCGCCGCGCGCTCGCGGCACGCCTGTCCGATCATGGCGTGAACGCCGACGCGGCGCAAATCGTCACGACGATAGGCGCAACACACGGCCTGGACGTGGTGACGCGAACCCTGCTCAAGCCCGGCGACAGCGTGCTCGTCGACGAGCCCGGCTGGTCGGTCGAATACGCCCGGCTCGCGGCGCTCGGCATGCGGGTGCTGCCGGTGCCGCGCAGCGAAGACGGGCCCGATCTGGCCGTGATGCAACGCCTCATCGACGCGCAACCGCCCGCGCAACGGCCGCGCCTGTACGTCACTGTGTCCGTGCTGCACAACCCCACCGGTGCGTCGCTGACGCTGCAAATGGCGCACCGGGTGCTGCAACTCGCAGAGCAGAACCAGCTGCACATCGTCGAGGACGACAGCTATGCCTATCTCGCGCCGGCTCATTTGCCCCGCCTGGCGGCACTCGACGCGCTGAAGCGAACGATTTACGTTGGGGGCTTCTCGAAGATTCTGACACCGGGCTGGCGCGTCGGCTTTGTCGCTGCGCCGCCGGAGCTCGTCGATCGCCTCATCGACACCAAGCTGCTGGGCACTCTCACGACGCCGGCGCTCACCGAATCGGCCCTCGCGATCTGCCTCGAGCAGGGGTGGCTGCGGCGCCACGCCGAGCGCATCAACGCCAAGCTCGACGCGGCGCGGGCACGCACCGTCAAGCTCGCCCAGGCGCATGGCTGTCGCTTCGCGGCGCCACCGCGCGGCCTGTTCGGTTGGGTCGACACGGGCGTGGACACGGAGCGCCTAGCGCACGCCATGCTCGACTCCGGCTGGCTGCTCGCCCCCGGCGCTTTATTTCAGGCGGCGCAGCGCGCCACGACGCTGATGCGAATCAATTTCGCAAGCAGCCAGGACGCGCGCTTTTGGCGCGACTTGACCCACACCCGTAACAATATGTAGGCGAAGCTTGCCGCCCGATCAGGGCAAGTCAGAATCGCACTGCCATGCTCTCCCAGAATTTCGAATCGACGCTCCCCTTCGACGACGCGGTGCGGGCTCGCGCGCTGAGCCACGCGCGAGACGGCGGCGCGCCGGAGAACGATTTTCGCGACACCGATACCGACCCGTCGACGTTGAGCCCCTCGCTGCGCACCGATCTGAGCCGATTTGAAGACGCCGAAAACGGCGCAGACCTGCTTGGC
>JBEBHW010000389.1:0-4273 GCA_040081145.1 Burkholderiaceae bacterium | reverse complement strand
TAGCCTTGCACGACGCCTTCGCGCACCACGTCGCGCGCCCGGGTCACCACGCCCTCGTCGTCGAACGGCGTGCTGCCCTTGCCGCGCGGCACATGCGGCTCTTCGCGAATGTCGATGTGCGGGCTGAGCACCTGCTGGCCCAGGCTGTCAAGCAGAAAGCTCGACTTGCGGTACAGCGCGCCGCCGCTCGTGGCCTGCACATAGGCACCGAGCAAGCCGGCGGCGAGCGTCGATTCGAACAAGACGGGAACGCCGCACGTGGGAATGCGCCGCGCGTTCAGGCGCGACAAGGCGCGCTGCGCCGCGTAACGGCCCACCGCGTCGGGTGCGGCGAGTTCGCGGTGCGAGCGCATCGACGAATACCAGGCGTCACGCTGCATCTCGGCGCCCTTGCCCGGGTTCGAGGCGATCGGCGCGACCGACAGCGAATGGCGCGAACTCGCGTACCCGCCGCGAAAGCCACGGCTGTTGCCGGCGAAAAAATGCGATTGCTGCGCCGAAATCCCGGCGCCGTCTGAATTCGTGATGCGCTTGTCGGTGCCGAGCGCCGCGGCTTCGCAGCGCAGCGCGATGTCGAGCGCGCCTTCGGCGTCGATCGCCCAGGGGTGGAACAGGTCGAGGTCGCGCTGGGCGGCCGCGCCCAGCGCCAGGTCGTCCTGCTCCGGCAAGCCCGCGGCGACGTCTTCGGCGGTAAAGCGTGCGATGTCGTGCGCAGCACGCACGGTCTGCTCGAGCGCAGCGCGGGAAAAGTCCGACGTGCTCGCGTTGCCGCGGCGCTGACCCGAATACACCGTGACGCTCAGCGACTTGTCGCGATTGCGCTCGATGTTCTCGACCTCGCCCTTGCGCACCGAAACCGACAAGCCCACGCCCTCCGAGACTTCGGCCGCAGCGTCGCTGGCGCCCAGTGTGGTGGCAAAGGCCAGCGTGTCTTCGACAAGCTGCTCGAACTGCTCGCGCCGGTACGCGAATCCCTGATTCCCTGGGTCGATTTTGTTGGAGGCTTGCATATGGGGCCGCAGTGTTGCACGAGGCGGGCGCGTTGGCTGGGAGCCCGCAGGCTCCCACGGGCCGGCGGCTATCATAACGAGCAGCATGGACGAGCCCCCCATTCCCGTCGAACTTCGCATCATGCGTCCGAGCAAGACCCGGCGCAAACAGGACTCGCACGACTTGCAGGCGCTTGGCGTCGCGCTCGTCGAGTTGTCGGAAGATCGACTGCGAAAGCTGGAAATGCCCGAGTCGCTGCTCGACGCCCTGGTCACATACAAGAACACGCGCAGCCACGAGGGCCGGCGCCGCCAGATGCAGTACATCGGCAAACTCATGCGCGGCGTGGACACCGAACCGCTGCACGAAGCCGTGGCCGTGGTGCAAATCGGCCAGACGCGCGAATCGCTCGCGCTGCATCAGGCCGAGCGCTGGCGCGCCGAACTCATCGCCGATGACGACGCGTTGACGCGTTTTGCGCAGGCGCACGCGGGCGCCGACGTGCAGCAACTGCGCAGCGTGATCCGCAACGCGCGCAAGGACGCTGCGCTGGTTCCGGAAAAGCGCAGCGGACGCCACTTCCGTGAACTCTTCAAGATGATTCGGGAAGTGGCGCCGTCGAAAGGGAGCCCCGCATGAACAACGAATTCGACATCGTGAAGATCGGGCTCGTGTCAATCAGCGACCGGGCTTCCAGCGGCATCTATGAAGACCAGGGCATTCCGGCGATGAAGGCCTGGCTGGAGCACGCGCTGCGCAACCCGATGATGATCGAGTCGCGCCTCGTTCCCGATGAACAGGCGCAGATCGAAGACACGCTGCGCGTGCTCGCCGACAAGGAGCACTGCCACCTCATCCTCACCACCGGTGGAACTGGCCCGGCCCTGCGCGACGTGACGCCCGAAGCCACCTTGAACGTCGCGACCAAGGTCATGCCGGGTTTTGGCGAGCAGATGCGCCAGATCAGCCTGCACTTCGTCGCCACCGCGATCCTGTCGCGCCAGGTCGCCGTGGTGCGCGACAAGTGCCTGATCATCAACCTGCCCGGCCAGCCCAAGGCGATCGCGCAGACACTGGAAGGTCTGCCGAAACACACGCCGCCGGTGCACGGCATTTTTGCTGCGGTGCCTTATTGCGTCGATCTGATCGGCGGGCCTTATATCGAAACCGATCCTGCGGTGTGTCGCGCGTTCCGCCCGGCCTCGGCGCTGCGCCAGAGCGGCGGCTGAGCGATGTCACGTCAGGCGATCAACGCCCGCGCGCATGCGGCGGCACTCGCCCACGCCCACTGGAAGTTGTAGCCGCCCAACCAGCCGGTCACGTCGACCACTTCGCCGATGAAATAGAGGCCCGGAGTCCGCTGACTTTGCAGCGTCTGCGAACTCAATTCGCGCGTGTCCACGCCGCCGGCGGTGACTTCGGCCTTGCGGTAACCCTCGCTGCCGTTTGGCGTGACGTCCCAGCGCTTCAGACTTTCCCCGACGCGGCGCAAATCGCGGTCGCGCTGCTCCGGCATCGGCGTTGCAGCAATCGCTGTGTCATTGCGCAGCCAGGCCTGCGCAATCCGCGCCGGAACGCTCGATGCGAGTTCATTGCCAAGCTGGCGCTGCGACGTGTTCTTGGCGCGCAGCAGTGCCTCGGTCAAGTCGAGGCCAGGTGCAAGATCGATGCGCAGCGACTCGCCTTGGCGCCAATAGCTCGAAATTTGCAGGATCGCCGGGCCGCTCAAGCCGCGATGCGTGAACAGCATGTCTTCGACGAATTTGCCGCGCTGTTTGCCCTCGCCCACTTGCACGTCGACTTCGAGGCTGAGCCCGGCGAGCGCGGAGAGCGCCGACCATGCGTCGGGCTGGAAGGTGAGCGGGACGAGCGCCGGGCGCGTCTGCACGATCGTGTGCCCAAACTGGCGTGCGACGCGGTAGCCAAAGTCGCTGGCGCCGATTTGCGGAATCGACAGACCCCCAGTGGCGATCACGATCCGACCCGCGTTCAGTGGTCCGCGGTCGGTATCGAGTTCGAATCCGCCCGAGACGTTGCGCAGCGCCTGCACGCTGCAAGGTTGCCAACGGGTCACTGCGCCCGCGGCGCACTCGGCCAGCAGCATCGCGATGACGGCCTCGCTGGATGCGTCGCAGAACAGTTGGCCACGGTGTTTCTCGTGCCACGCGATGCCGTGCCGCCGGAGCAGTTCAAGAAAATCCTGCGGCGTGTAGCGCGCCAGCGCGGAGCGGCAGAAATTCGGGTTCTCGGAGAGAAAGTTCGCCGGCGTGACGGCCAGGTTCGTGAAGTTGCAGCGCCCGCCTCCGGAGATGCGGATCTTCTCCGCGACCTTGGCAGCGTGGTCGATGAGCACGACGCGCCGCCCGCCCTGGCCGGCGAGCGCGGCACACAGCAGCCCTGCGGCGCCGGCACCGATCACGGCGACGTCGAATGTTTGCATCGGGGCATTGTCGCGGGCGCCGTCAGTCTGCGACGACGCCACCACGCAGCAAAGCGCCTCGAGGTCTCCGGCAAACAACAACAGGCGATGCGCGAGTCGGTTCGCGGCTTCGCCGCGACGCCTTGCGTCCCCGGGCGGCGCTACTTGACGAGGCGGCTCAAGCGCTCAGCGTCAAAATTCTCGGCCGTCTGCGCGTCGTCGGGCACGCAATCTGGCGGGGGCAACTCGCGCGAACGCACCGAGAGTTTTTCGATCGCCTGCCACAACATCGTGATCTGGTGTTCGTGGCCCGCGGCGTTGTCGATCAAGCCCTTCATCGCCTGTGCGACGGGGTCGTCGCCCTGCGTGATGCCATACGCCGAGAAACCCATTTTCGCTGCGGCGGCTTCGCGCTTGGCGTCGCCCTCGGCCTCGATCACCCGCGCCGGGTTGCCGACTGCCGTGCTTCCCGGAGGTACGGCCTTGAGCACGACGGCGTTGGACCCGACGCGTGCCCCATCGCCCACAGTAAAACCGCCGAGCACTTGCGAATTCGCGCCGACGATGACGCCGCGGCCGAGCGTCGGATGGCGTTTTGCGCCTTTCGCAAGCGAGGTGCCGCCGAGCGTGACGCCTTGGTAAATGGTGCAGTCGTCGCCGACTTCGGCGGTCTGCCCGATCACGACGCCCATGCCGTGGTCGATGAAAACGCGTCTGCCGATTGTTGCACCCGGGTGAATTTCGATCCCCGAGATGAACCGCCCCAGGTGCGAGACGAACCGGCCGAGCCAGAACCAGCCGCGCTTCCAGAACCAGCTCGCACGCCGGTGCATGATCAGCGCGTGCAGCCCCGGGTAGCAGGTC
>JBEBHW010000008.1:0-17891 GCA_040081145.1 Burkholderiaceae bacterium | reverse complement strand
CAGCAGCCGCGAGCCAGGCGCCGCGCGCACCAAGAACGTGATGGTGCTTGAGAGCTCGTCGCCGTGAGCGGCTTCCGGGTCGTGCAGACGCTCGCCCGAGCCTGCCTCGCCCTGGGCTGGCGCAGCGTGCGTTTCAACTTTCGCGGCGTGGGCGCCTCGCAAGGGGCGTGGGACGAGGGCGTCGGCGAAATCGACGACGCGCTCGCCGTGATCGCCGCATCGCGCGATGCGTCACTGCCGCTGCTGCTCGCCGGGTTCTCGTTCGGTGCCTACGTGGCGGCGAGCGCGGCGCAACGCCTGCCCGCGCTCGACAAACCCTCGCGCCTCGTTCTCGTCGGGCCCTCGACGCAAAAGCAGCAACTGCCTGCCGTGCCTGCGGACACGATCGTGATCCACGGCGAGACCGACGACGTGGTTCCGCTGGCGGCCACGCTCGACTGGGCGCGCCCGCAGTCGCTTCCGGTGATCGTATTCCCCGGCGTGGGGCATTTTTTCCACGGCCAACTTCCACTGCTCAAGAGCGTCTTGCTGCAGCAACTTCAGCCCTCCCGATGAAACCCATTGCCGCGCTCGTTTTGTCCCTGGTTCTGGTGAGTGCTGCGCTCGCGCAGGCGCCGCAACCTCCGGAGGTGGCGGCGAAGAGCTACCTTGTCATCGACCTGACGAGCGATAAAGTGCTCGCACAGCGCGACGCTGACGCACCCGCAGAGCCGGCGTCGCTCACCAAGCTGATGACCGCCTATCTGGTGTTCAGCGCAATCCGCGAGAAGAAGCTCAGCCTCGAGCAGACCCTGCCGGTGTCGCTGCGCGCCTGGGCGGAGCGCCGCGGCGGCGGCTCGCTGATGTTCATCGACACGACGATGACGCCTCGGGTCGACGAGTTGCTGCGCGGCATGATCGTGCAGTCGGGCAACGACGCGTCGGTGGCGCTCGCCGAAGGCGTGGCGGGGGACCTGGAGCAATTTGTCGCGATGATGAATTCGCAAGCCGCCGCGTGGGGCTTGAAGAACACGCGCTTCAAGAACGTGACGGGCTTGAGCGAAGCCGGCCACAGCAGCACGGCGCGCGAACTCGCGACGATCGCGACGCACATCATTCGCGACTTCCCGGACTTCTATGCCTACTACTCGATTCAATCGTACAAGTACAACAACATCGCGCAGCCCAATCGCAACCTGCTGCTGGCGCGCGACCCCAGCGTGGACGGCATGAAGACGGGCTACACGGCAGCCGCGGGCTACTGCCTGATCGCCAGTGCGGTGCGCGAGTTTCCCAACCTCGGCGCAGGCGGAACGGCGCCGGGCAAGCGCCGCTTGCTCAGCGTCGTGCTGAACACGACGTCGATGCAGGCACGCGCCGCCGAGAGCCAGAAGCTCCTGAACTGGGGGTTCCAGGCGTTCGACACGGTGCGCTTGTTTGACGATGCGCAAACGCTGGCCACGCCCGAAGTCTGGAAAGGCAAGGCCAAGACCGCCAAACTCGGCGCGGCGGGCGGCGTGTTCGTGACGGTGCCCAAGGGCGACGGCGCCAAGTTGAAAACCCGCGTCGAGCGTGTCGACCCGCTGCTCGCGCCCTTGACCGCAGGCCAACGCGTCGGCACGATCAAGGTGAGCATGCCCTCCGGCGAGCCGGTTGCCGACGTGCCGCTGGTGGCGCAAGAGGCTGTCGAAGCGGCCGGCTTGATGGGGCGCCTCTGGGACACGCTGCGCCTGTGGATCCGCTGACGGAGGCGCCGGACTCGGGTCTAATCGACACACTTGCGGGAGCTGCCATGCAAACCATTCCTGACACCTTGTGCTACCTGAACGGCGAGTACGCATCGCTGCGCGACGCCAAGGTGTCGGTGCTCGACCGCGGGTTTGTCTTCGGCGACGGTATCTATGAAGTGGTGCCGGTCTACGCCGGCAAACTGTTTCGCTTCGACGAGCACATGGCGCGACTTGCGCGCAGCCTGGGCAAGGTGAGGATAGGCAATCCGCACACGAGCGAGCAGTGGCTCGAGCGCTGCCGCAAGCTGATTCGGGCGCTGACGGAGCAGGCCTCGGCCCCCGACCAGCTGGTCTACATCCAGGTGACGCGCGGCGTCGCACTGCGCGACCACGTGATGCCGCGCGACATCGCCCCCACCGTGTTCATGATGGCCAGCGTCATGAAGCCGCCCAGCGCCGAGCAGCGCCATGGCGGCGTGGCGTGCGTCACGGCGCGCGACTTTCGCTGGGAGCGCGGCGACATCAAGAGCATCTCGCTGCTGGGCAACGTGCTGGCCCGGCAGCTCTCGGCCGACCACGGCGCGCTGGAAACGATCATGTTTCGCGCCGGCTTCTTGACCGAGGCGTCGGGCAGCAACGTCTGGGTCGTGCACGAAGGCGCTGTGCTCGGCCCGCCGAAGAGCGAGCATGTGTTGGAAGGCATCCGCTACGAGCTGATTCGCGAACTGTGCGAAGACGTTGGCATTGCCTTCAACTTGCGGCCGATTCCGGAGGCCGAAGTGATGGCCGCCGACGAGCTTTTGCTGAGTTCGGCGACCAAGGAAATCCTGCCCATCACGCTGCTCGACACGCACCCGGTCGGGCACGGCGCGCTGCGCGGCAAGCCTGGGCCGGTGTACGCGAAGTTGTACGAGGCCTACCAGGCTGCGAAGACCGTGCACTCGATTTGACCCTGGCGGCGCCCGTGGCTGAGCCGCCGTCGCTGATCGAGTACCCGTCGGCCTTTCCGATCAAGGTCATGGGAATGAACGTCGACGGGTTCGCCCAAGCCATGATCGCCGTGGCGCGGCGCTTCGACCCGGAACTCGATGCGCAGGCCGTGACGATGCGCCCGAGCAAAGGCGGCAAATACCTGGGCGTCACACTCACCGTCACGGCGAGCAGCCGCGAACAGCTCGACGCGCTCTACCTCAGCTTGACATCGCATCCGCTGGTCAAGATCGTGTTGTGAGCGCCGCGGCTTGGAGATAAAAATGCTCGGCCGCACCGACTGCGCGGCCACGCTCCAGGCGATGCGCGAGTTCACGCAGACGCGCGACTCGCTCACTCCGGATCAGCTCTGGTTGTGCGAACACGACCCCGTCTTCACGCAAGGCATCGCCGGGCGCGCGGTGCACGTGCACGATGCGGGCACGGTCCCCATCCTGCAAACCGATCGCGGCGGGCAGGTCACCTACCACGGGCCGGGACAGGTGGTGGCGTACCCGCTCGTCGATTTGAAGCGCCAGGGGATTTATGTCAAGGAGTTCGTCTACCGGCTCGAGCACTGCGTGCTGAAAACGCTCGAGGGCTTGGGCGTCACCGGGCACCGCGTCGCCGGTGCGCCGGGTGTGTACGTTCGGCTGGCAGATCCCTTCGGGCACACTGCGCTGCGTGCTCCAAGCTCAGACCCGTTTGCGGGCCTGGCGAAAATCGCTGCGCTCGGCATCAAGGTGAGCCGCCACTGCACGTATCACGGCGTGGCGCTGAACGTGGCGATGGATCTGGCGCCGTATCGGGCCATCGACCCCTGCGGCCACGTCGGGCTGAAGACGATCGACCTGGCTACACTGGGCGTGCACGCGCCGTGGCACAGCGTCGCCGTGCAACTCGGCGAGCATCTCGCGAATCATCTGGACCCTCATGTCGACTGAACTTCCGGGCGGCGCTGTCGTGAACGCCTACGACGCCACGATCAAGCAAAAGGCGCAGGCAAAAACCGCGCGAATTCCGATCAAGGTGGTCGCGGCGGAGCCGCTGAAGAAGCCCGACTGGATTCGCGTCAAGGCCGGCTCGCCCGGTTCTCCCCAGGTCACCCGCTTCTACGAAATCAAGCAAATCCTGCGCGAGCACCGGCTGCACACCGTGTGCGAAGAAGCGTCGTGCCCGAACATCGGCGAGTGCTTCGGCAAGGGCACGGCGACGTTCATGATCATGGGCGACAAGTGCACGCGGCGCTGCCCGTTTTGCGACGTCGGCCACGGCCGGCCCGACGCGCTGGACGCCGCCGAGCCGGCGAACCTGGCCAAGACGATTGCCGCATTGAAGCTCGCCTACGTTGTCATCACGAGCGTGGACCGCGACGACTTGCGCGACGGCGGGGCTGCGCATTTTGTCGAATGCATCAGGCGCACGCGCGAACTCTCACCCGGCACCAAGGTAGAAATTTTGACGCCGGATTTTCGCGGCCGGCTCGACCGCGCGCTCGACATCCTGCAGGCCGCGCCGCCCGACGTGATGAACCACAACCTGGAAACCGTTCCGCGCCTGTACAAACAAGCGCGGCCGGGTTCGGACTACGCCTTTTCACTGGGTCTGTTGCAGCGCTTCAAAGTGCTCGTTCCCGGCGTGCCCACCAAAAGCGGGCTGATGGTGGGCCTGGGCGAAACCGACGACGAAATCCTGCAGGCAATGCGCGACATGCGCGCGCACGGCGTCGACATGCTCACGCTCGGCCAATACCTCGCGCCCAGCCGGCACCACTTGCCGGTGCAGCGCTACGTGCACCCCGACACCTTTGCGATGTTCGAGGCGCAGGCGCGCGCGCTGGGCTTCGCCCACGCCGCCGTTGGCGCGATGGTGCGTTCGAGCTACCACGCCGACGCGCAGGCGCACGCCGCGGGCGTTGCGCCGGGTGGGCACGCGTCTTGACGCCGCCAGCGCCTTGACTTCGACGTGGCGCGCGCTCGGCGCCGCCGGGGTCGGGCTCGCGGCCCGGTGACTGTGTGTTGAAGTGTGGCGCGTGTAAGCGTGGCAAGATTGACGGGCGAGCCGCGCCGTCAGCGGGAATTGAATGGGGCGCTTTACGTATACCGGACAATGCCTGCATCTTGAGTGGGCAACTGGACAACGGGGCGACAAGATGCAGGGAGTTTCATGCGGCGCCGAGACTTGACTCTTCAGTTGGCTTGCGCGCCGTGGCTGGGGGCGTTCGCCACCGCAGCGCACGCAGGTCTGCTGACCCAGGGTGATGCGGCAAGCGCGTTGCGCCTCACGCTCGAAAGAGGGGCAAGCCTCGCGGTCGATCTGCTCGGACGCGTTGACGGCTTTCTGGGCAACCCCAAGGTGCGCATCCCGCTGCCGGGGCACCTGAACGACATCGCGAAGTGGATGTCGACCTTCGGCCAGCAAAGGCGCGTCGACGAACTCGTGACCGCAATGAACCGCGCCGCCGAAGCGGCGGTGCCCAAGGCGCGCAGCTTGCTGATTTCGGCAGTCAAAGGGGTGAGCGTGCAAGACGCGCAGCAAATCATCACCGGTGGCGAGAATTCGGTGACGACTTTTTTCGCCGAGAAAACGCGCACGCCGCTCGGCCAGGAATTTTTGCCCGTGGTCACGCAGGCCACCGAGAAAGTCTCGCTCGCGGCGAAATACAACCGCATCGCGTCCAAGGCGTCGAGCCTCGGAATGCTCGACGCGCGCGACGCGAACATCCAGGAATACGTGACCGGCAAGGCGCTTGACGGCCTGTACCTGATGATCGGCGAAGAGGAACGCAAGATCCGGCGTGATCCTGCGGCCACAGGGGTCGCCCTTCTCAAGAAGGTGTTCGGCGCGATGAAGTCGCCGAACTGACCTGTCACAACGCATCGCCCCCCGCAGCCGGCTTCTCCCACCCGATGAGCTTGAACAATCCGCTTCCCATGGCCGCACTGGCCGACCACTTCACGGCCCCGACGGCCGGGCCCTTTCACCCCGCCGGCGCGTTTGGCGCAGGCGCCGCCATCGTGGCCGGTGCGATCAACCCGGCGCGCGTGCTCGTCTTGTTTGGCGCCGACTGGGACGGCCGCTTGCTGCCGCACTACGAACGCAGCGGCCGCTACCGCTTCCATGAACACGGTTTCGACCTGTTCAGCTTCCCGAGCAACGCCAGGTTGATGTGGTTCAACATCTGGAATTTCGTCGACTCGATGGTGGCCCGCTACCGTGGCCGCATCGACGCCGTGTTCAGCTCGAACGAGCAGTTCGGCGCGCTTGCCGCGGCGCTGGTGGCCAAGCGCTTGGGCTTGCCGGGGGCCGACCCCGAAGTGCTGCTCTGTTCTCAGCACAAGTACGAGGCGCGCATGCGGCTGCGCGAGTTTGCGCCCGACCTGTGCCCTGAGTTTGCGCTGATCCCGTACACGATTTCGCTCGAGGAGGCTGCGGCGCTGCACTACCCGCTCTTCGTCAAACCGGTGAAGGCCACATTTTCGGTGCTCGCGCGGCGCTGCGACAGCCCTGCAGAACTGATCGAGCACCTGCGCTTCAAGCCGTGGGAGAAGCACGTCATCAAGCGCCTCATCGCGCCGCACAACCAGGCGTTGCGGCGCTTTCCCGGGCTGCGCATCGATGCGCGCAAACTCATCGTCGAAGAGGTTCTCGAGGGTCGGCAGATCAATGTCGACGGCTACTTGCATGAGGGCCAAGTGCACTTGCTGGGAATCGCCGACGAGGTGATGTACCCGGGGACGAATTCGTTCCAGCGTTTCATCTTCCCCGGCAGCGGCGACGCGGCGCTGCAGCAGCGCGTTCGCGAAGCGACCGAGCGCGTGGTGCGCGGCTACGGCCTGGATCACGGGTTTTTCAACCTCGAATTTTTCATCCACCCGGACACCGGCGCGCTCAAGCTGATCGAGATCAACCCGCGCCTGGCCGCCCAATTGGCACAGTTCTACGACTGGGTGCAGGGCATCGACACCTACGAGCTGGGTTTTGCGATGGCGTTGAACCGGCCTTTGCCGGCGCGCCACGCGCCGCGTTTTGGCGCCGCCGCGAGTTTTGTCTGGCGCAGCTTCGACGCCACCTCGTGCCCGCGCATCCCGAGCCGCGAAGAACGGGCGTGGCTGGCCTACGAATACCCCGACGCGCGTCTGGAGCTGTACCCAAAACAAGGCGGCTCGTTGCAGCGCGATCTGAAGTGGCTGGGCTCGCACCGCTGGGCGGTGCTGAACATGCCCGGCATCGACGAGGCCGATTTGCGCTCGCGCTACGAGACGATTTGCCGGCGCTTCGCCTGGCCCGCGCCGTATTGACGGGCGCGGCGCGCCGAAGCGCCGTCAACCCGCCTTGGACAGCTCGTGCAGCAGCGCGGCAGGCAAGGCCGAGTCGATGATGTCGCGGCCCACGCGACCGAGCTCCGCACCGCCCGGCACCGACTTCTCGAAGGTTCGCCCTTGTTCGACGATTTCGACGAACGCCGAGTCCGGCGCGCTGGCGCGCAGCTCGTCGCGGAATTTGTCGAAGCGCTCGCCGCGCTGAATCGCCTCGACGATCACGGCGTCAGGGGCACCGCCCTGACAGTACTCCGAGGCTTCGCTGATCGAACTGACGAAGTCGACCATCAGCCCCATGTTGCGCAGCGCGTCGCGAATCTGCACGCGCATCTCTCGCCTCGACGAAATCACCAGCACCTGGCTGCCCGCCAGGGGCCGCGCGTTGCGCTTCGCGGCAAAGCCTGCGTCGGCCTGCGGCGGCGCTGCGGGCTCCGCCGCGCGCGAGAACTGCAGGGTCAGGACGACGCCGGTCGAGGCGTCCTGGACGTTCACGCTCACGCCGAGCGCCAGCGCGGTTTGTTCCACGATGCGCCAGGCCAGCGCGTTGAGGCGCGGCCGGGCCACTTCGGCCAAGTCGATGGTCAAGGTGTCGCTGGCGCGCGACTCGAACCGACACTCGATGTGCAGCTTGTCGGTCTCAGCGCCCATGACTGTCCTGAAATCGCACGGCCCCGCGGAGTTGCCCAGCGCCCAGTCGAACAAGGCGCCGAGCAGGCAGAACATCAGCGCCGGGTCGGCGATCACCTCGGCGTGCTGTGTCGCCAATGCGATATCGAGCTCGCGCTCCGGGACTTCGCTCGCGCGTGCGCCCAAGACACTTTGCACGATCTCGTCGAGCACGAGCCGCTCCGGCGCCGCCCGCACCGCGCCCGAGGCGAGGATCGACAGCTGCTGGCCGAGCATCCCGGCCTGGCGCGCCTGCTGAACTTCGTCGCGCAAAGCCTTCAAGTCGGCGCGCACGATGCGCCCGCTGTGGGTCAAGGAGTCGATGCGTTCCAGCGCGGCGGTCAGGGGGCCGGCGACGTCGGCGCCGAACTCGCCGACCAAGGCGAGCCATTGCTGCACCGTGCCACCGGCGCCGGCCTCGCCCGGCATTTGCGGCGCGACGACCGCACTGCCGTGGGGGTCAGACATGTCCATCCCCCATTGTTTCAGAAGAATGGGGCGATGCAAGTCCTGGAGGGCGCGCCGGCAATTAAATCTTGGCGCGCCGCAGGCGCGCGCCTGGCCGGCGCTCAGGTGGCGCTCAGGTGGCGCAGGCGAGGCGCGAAGCTACTTCAAGGACTCGATCAGGTCGACGTACTCCTGCATCGCGGCGCTTTTGTCCTTGCCCTTGGCCTCGCTCCAGGCGTCCCACTTGGCACGACCGACCATGTCGGTGAAGCCGGGTCGCTTGCCCTCGACGTCGCCGCTGCTCGCCTGCTTGTAGAGCGCATAGAGCTTCAGCAGCGTCATGTTGTCGGGCTTCTCGGGCAGACTCTTGGAGTCGGCCACGGCCTTGTCGAACTGTGCCTTCAGGTCGGCCATGATGGTTTCTCCGTGGGGTGGGTGAAAACGGGCATTGACGGCGCCCATGTTACCCAGCATCTTGGGCAGCCCGTCTGAAAATGCATCGAGGAGAACGCAATGCCCCCCCCCGCCGAGCGCATGTCGCGTGTCGATACAGCCTGGCTGCGCATGGACAACGACGTGAATCTGATGATGATCGTCGGCGTGTGGCTGCTCGAACCCGGCATCACGCACGCGGCGCTGTGCGAGCGCATCAGCGACAAGCTGCTCAAGTACGAGCGCTTTCGCCAGAAGGTCACGCAAGATGCGATGGGCGCGAACTGGGTGTTCGACGCTGACTTCCAGGTCGCGCGCCATGTGGTCAAGGAAAGCCTGCAGCGCAAGCGCGGCGAAAGCGAGCGCGCGGCGTTGCAGCGCCGCGCCGGCGAACTCGCCCACACGCCGCTCGACACCGACCACCCCTTGTGGCAGTTCCATCTGATCGAAAAATACGAAGGCGGCAGCGCGCTGCTGGCGCGCATCCACCATTGCATCGGCGACGGCATTTCGCTGATCTCGGTGATGTTGGCCATCACCGACGGCGGCAACGACCCGCCCAAGCGCCAGCGCCGCGCCGAGCCCGACCCCGACGCGCAAAACGATTGGCTGTCCGACGCCGTGCTCAAGCCGCTCACCGACCTGACCGTGAAGGCGCTTGGCCTCACCGGTGGCGGCGCGGCCAAGGCGATGGCCATGCTCGGCGACCCGGAGCTCGGCACGCTGGACCTGCTGCGCACCGGCTCCAAGGTGCTCGGCGACGTCGCGGCGATGGCGCTGATGCCCGACGACTCGCCGACGCTGCTGAAGGGCAAACCCATCGGCCAGAAGATCGTCGCCTGGGGTGAACCGATTCCGCTGGACGCGGTGAAGGCGATCGGCAAGGCGCTCAACTGTTCCGTGAACGACGTGTTGCTCGCGTGCGTGGCCGGCGCGATCGGCGACTACCTGCGCGAGCAGGGCGACGACCCCACGGGCAAGGAGATCCGCGCGATGGTGCCGGTGAACCTGCGGCCGCTGGAAAAAGCCTGGCAGCTCGGGAACCGCTTCGGCCTGGCACCGCTGGTGCTGCCCATCGGCATCGCGAACCCGATTCAACGGGTCTACGCGGTGCACGCACGCATGGCCGATCTGAAGGGCAGCTATCAACCCTTGCTCGCGTTCGCTGTGCTCGCGGTCGCCGGCTTGACGATCAAGCCGGTGCAAGACGCGATCCTGGGCCTGTTTGCGAAGAAGGCCACCGCCGTGATGACCAACGTGCCCGGCCCGGCGGTGCCGCTCAAGTTCTGCGGCGCGACGCTGCGCCAGACCATGTTCTGGGTGCCCGCGTCGGGCGACATCGGCGTGGGCGTGAGCATCCTGTCGTATGGCGGCGGCGTGCAATTCGGCCTGATCACCGACAAAAAGCTTTGTCCTCACCCGCAACAAATCATCGACCGCTTCGAGCCCGAGTTCGAGCGGCTGATGATGGTGACGCTGATGCTGCCGTGGGGCGAGGCGGCATAGGCAAGCCCTGAAGCCTGCACCGAGGACTCTTTCCAGGGACGCAGCTGCTGCCCCTGCCCAGCACGCCCGATGTCTGGGCGTGCGTCTTCAACCAGGTTGTTGGCTCGGGACGGATTCGAAGCGCCCCAGACGCGCCGGCGCCACCAGGAACTCGGACGCCATCGAGCGCGCCACCACGCCTTCGGTGACGCGCACGAGCGCGCCTTCGCTCATCGCTCGCCCCGGTTGAAGCGTTCGCCGACGGCGCCGAGCAGCCGCATCAGATGCTCCTGCAGCGTGTCAAAGCCGCCGTGTTTTGCGCGACGGGCTTCGTCCATGTAGAGGCGCTTGTTCACTTCCAGCTGCAGGCTGTGCCGCCCCGCGGCCGGGTTGCTGTAGGCGCGCACCAGCTCAACGCCCTTGAACGGATCGTTCACCTTCACGTCGTAGCCGAAGCCGGTCAGCGTGGCGCGAACGAATTCGGTGAATGCGGGGTCGCAGGTGCTGCCGTCGCGATCGCCCAGCACGATGTCGGCGCGCGCGACGCCGGCGCCGCCTTCGCCCATCGCGCCGCTCACCGCGTTCATCGAATGACAATTGATGTGATAGACGACACCGAAGCGCGCATGCGCCCGGTCGAGCAGGGAGCGCAGCGCGGCGTGATAAGGCGCGTGGCAACGCGCGATGCGCAGCTGCACCTCGGCGACGCTGAGCAACCTGGCGTAGATGGGCCGGCCGTCGTCCAGCGTGCGCCAGAGCAAGGCCTTGCCGATCTTCGCTTTGCCGCTGGGCACGTGCGCGCCAGGCCAGTGGCTGCCCTCCAGCAGAGCGAAGTCGATGTCGCCGGCGTGACGGTTCGGATCGAGGTAGGTCCGCGGGAACTGCGCTGCGAGCAAGGGAATTCCCTGAGCAGCCGCGGGCAGATACAGCTCGTCGACGTAACAGTCTTCGCCATCGCGCAAGTCGCTTGCGCTCACCGCGGCTCGGAAGTCCGCCGGTATGCGGTAGCCTGAGTGGGGCGAGTCCAGCACGAGCGGTTGCTGCGGCTGCGCGGGGCCGTGAACGATCAGCGTTTCGTGGTCCATGCGCCGCAGTATCCGGCAGCGCCATGCTCGGGTGGACCCGGATGCCGGCACGCCACGTGGGGGACTAGCATGCCCTTGTGTTGAACCTGTTGACGGAGATGAAGCCATGCACGAACAAGATCTGCGCGCATTGATTGAAGAAGTTCGGGAAGGCAAGCTGCCGCGGCGCGGCTTCATCCAGCGAATGGTGGGCCTGGGGCTGACGGCGCCGATGGCGTCGATGCTGTTGATGCACGAAGGCATTGCGCAGACGCCCGCGCCGATTCCGTACAAGCCGACGAAGCGCGGCGGCGGCGGCACGCTCAAGCTCATCTGGTGGCAAGGCGCGGTGCACCTCAACCCGCACTTCGCAGGTGGCACGAAGGAGCAAGACGCGACGCGCGTGTTTTACGAGTCGCTCGCCGGTTGGGACACCGAAGGCAACCTGATCCCGATGCTCGCGACCGAGGTTCCGTCGCGGCAGAACGGCGGGGTTGCCGCCGACGGCATGAGCGTCACCTGGAAACTCAAACGCGGCGTCACCTGGCACGACGGCAAGCCGTTCACCGCCGACGACGTGGTCTTCACCGCGAAGTACGCCGGTGACCCGGCCACTTCCACCGTCACCGTGGGCACCTACAAGGACATCAAGGTCGAGAAGATCGACTCGCACACGGTTCGCGTGGTCTACGCCAAACCCACACCGTTCTGGGCCGAGGCGCTGGTGGGCAGCTTCGGCATGATCCTGCCGCAACACGTGTTCGGCGACTTCATCGGCGCGAAGTCGCGCGAGAACCCGGCCAACGTCAAGCCGGTCGGCACAGGCCCGTACAAGTTCGTCGATTTCAAACCCGGCGACATGATTCGCGCCGAGGCGTATGCCAACTACCACGTGCCGAACCAGCCGTTCTTCGACGCGCTGGAGCTCAAAGGTGGCGGCGACGCGCTCGGCGCGGCCCGCGCCGTGCTGCAGACGGCGGAGTTCGACTACGCGTGGAACCTCGCGGTGGAGGATGAAATCCTCAAGCGTCTGGAGGCCACCGGCAAGGGCAAGCTGATTTTCCTGGAAGGCAGCGACATCGAGTTCATCTCGCTCAACGTCACCGACCCATGGAATGAGGTCGACGGCGAACGCGCCAGCGCGAAGAGCAAACACCCGGCGTTCCAGGACAAGGCAGTGCGCCAGGCGATGGCGCTGCTGGTGGACCGTAAGGGCATCGTCGACTTCATCTACGGCCGCGGCGGAGTGGCGACGGCCAACTTCCTGAACAACCCGCCGCGGGTGCGCAGCCCGAACACCAAGTTCGAGTTCAACGTCGACAAGGCGAACCAGATCCTCGAGGCCGCGGGCTGGAAGAAGGGCGCCGATGGGATTCGCGCCAAGGGCAACGTCAAACTCAAGTTCGTGTTCCAGACCTCGGTGAGCCAGCCGCGGCAAAAGACCCAGGCGATCGTCAAGGACGCGTGCAGCAAGGCCGGCATCGAGTTGGAGTTGAAGAGCGTCACGGCAGCCGTGTTCTTCGGCAGCGACGCGGCGAACCCGGACACTTACCAAAAGTTCTGGTCCGACATGCAGATGTTCACGACGACGATGACGCAGCCGGATCCGCAAATCTTCATGGAGCAGTTCACGACCGACCAGATCGCGCAGAAGGCGAACAAATGGTCGAGCCGCAACCTGGTGCGCTGGAGCAACGCCGAGTTCGATGCGACCTTCAAGGCCGTGGTGAACGAGTTCGATCCGGTGAAGCGCGCGGCGCTCTTCATCAAGATGAACGACCTGGTGATCAACGACGGCCACGTCATCCCCATCTTTGGCAGGCCGCGGCCCAGAGCCTTCGTCAACAAGCTCAACCCCGTGGCTTCGGCGTGGGACAACGACACCTGGATGCTGGGCTTCTGGACGCGCGAAGCCTGAGTCAATTCCTGCATCCCTGAGGTCCAGCCCGGCGCCACTGCGGTGACGAATTACATCCTGCGCCGGTTGCTGATCGCGCTGCCGAGCCTGCTTGGCATCAGCATGATCCTGTTCACGGTGCTTGCGCTCGCACCGGGGGACCCGTTCGAGGAACTCGCGAACAATCCCAACGTGCCGGCCGAAGTGCGCATGGCGCTGCGCGCGAAGTTCGGGCTGGACGATCCCATCTGGCAGCGCTACTTCCACTGGCTGGCGAGCATGCTGCAGGGCAACTGGGGGTTTTCCTTTGTGAGCCGCATCAATGTCGATGAGCTCATCGGCCAGCGCCTTCCGGTGACGATTGCCGTAGTCGGCTTGTCGCAGTTGCTCGCGCTTGCAGTGGCGCTGCCCGTGGGCGTGCTCGCCGCAGTGAAACCCTATTCGTGGTTTGACCGCATCGCCAGCACGATCGCCTTCATCGGCTTCTCGCTGCCCACTTTCTTCACCGGCGTCGTCTTCATCCTGTTCTTCTCGATTTACCTCGGTTGGCTGCCGTTCGTGTTTCGCGCCGACATCTCCGCAACCGGCTGGGCCTGGTGGTGGGAGCATTTCAAGCAGTCGATCATGCCAATCACTGTGCTTGGCATGTTCCAGGGCGCGACCATGATGCGCTACGTGCGCTCGTCGGTGCTCGACGTGATTCGCCTGGACTACGTAACCACCGCGCGCAGCAAAGGCCTGGGCGAGGGCTCGGTCATCATGAAACACGTTGTGCGCAACGCGCTGATTCCGGTGGTCACGCTCGTCGCATTGCAGTTGCCGGCGGTGTTCGGCGGCGCCATCGTCACCGAGCAGATCTTTCGCATCCCCGGCATCGGCTCGCTGCTCATCGACGCGATCCTGCGCAACGACACGCCCGTCGTGATGGCGGTCACCTTCGTGCTCAGCGCTCTCGTGATCCTCTTCAACCTCGTTGCCGACATCCTCTATGGCTGGCTCGACCCGCGAATCAGCTACCGGTAGCCGGCCCGTCCAGCGCATGGCCATCAGATAATGCAAGAAATCACGGCCGTCCATTCGGAGCCTGAGCTCGGCAGGCCGATCGCCAGCGTCTCGCCCTGGGCCGAGGCGTGGCGCCGCTTCAAGCGGCACCGCCTCGCGTATTGGAGTTTGTGGGTGCTCGGCTTGATGGTGCTCGCAGTGCTGCTCGGTCCGCTGTTCTACAAGGTTGGCATCAATCAGATCGATTTCCAGGCGCGCCTGGCCGGCCCCAGCGCAATGCACCCGCTCGGCACCGATGACCTGGGGCGCGACATCCTAGCGCGAATGCTTTACGGCGGGCGCATCTCGCTCGCCGTGGGGCTGGCGGCGATGCTGATGGCCATCACGGTGGGCGTATTGATCGGGGCTCTTGCCGGCATCTCGCGCGGCTGGGTCGACGCGGCGCTGATGTGGGTGACGGACCTCTTCCTTAGCCTGCCGCAGTTGCCTCTGCTGCTGTTGCTCATATTCCTGTTCCGCGAAGCGTTGAAGAAGATGTTCGGCCTGGAGGCGGGAATCTTCATCCTCATCGTCGTCGTCATCGGCGGTTTTCGCTGGATGCCGGTGGCGCGGCTCGTGCGCGCGCAGTTCTTCTCCTTGCGCGAGAAGGAGTTCGTCGAAGCGGCACGGGCGCTGGGCGCAAGCACGACGCGCCAGGTGTTGCGCCACATCCTGCCGAACAGTCTCGGCCCGGTCATCGTCGCCGCAACGATCGACGTCGCCGCCGCGATCATCGCCGAGTCGACGCTGTCCTTCCTCGGCCTGGGTTTCCCTCCCGACATCCCGACCTGGGGCCGCATCCTCTACGACGGGCGCGACTACATGGACATCGCGACGCACTGGGCGCTGTTTCCCGGCCTCGCAATCTTTCTCGCCGTACTGACGATCAACTTCATCGGCGACGGGCTGCGCGACGCGCTCGATCCGCGCAGGGTCATGTAGTGGCTGCGCTTCTGGAAATCCAGGGCCTGAAAACCCACTTCAAGACTGACGACGGCTGGCTGCACGCGGTGGACGGTGTCGACCTGACGGTGCAGCGCGGCGAGACCGTCGGCGTCGTCGGCGAATCGGGTTGCGGCAAGTCGGTCACCGCGATGTCGGTGCTCAAGCTCCTGCCGATGCCGCCTGGGCGCATCGTCGCCGGGCGCATCCTCTGGCAGGGGCGCGACATCGTGCCGATGGACGTGGCGCAAATGCGCGCGATCCGCGCCAAGGAAATCGCGATCGTCTTTCAGGAGCCGATGACGTCGCTGAACCCGGTGTACAGCGTGGGCGAGCAAATCGCCGAAGTCGTGCGGCTGCATGAAAAAAACGTGAGCCGCAGCGCCGCGATGGACCGCGCCGTGCAGATGCTCAAGCGCGTGCACATTCCCACGGCGCAGCAGCGTGTACGCGACTACCCGCACCAGTTCTCCGGTGGCATGCGCCAGCGCGTCATGATCGCAATGGCGCTGGCGTGCCAGCCCCAACTGCTCATCGCCGACGAACCGACGACGGCGCTGGACGTGACGATCCAGGCGCAAATCCTCGACCTGCTCGCCGAACTCAAGGCCGAGTTCGGCATGGCGATCATGCTCATCACGCACGCGATGGGTGTGGTCGCCGAAGTGGCGCAGCGTGTCGTCGTGATGTACGCCGGCAAGGTCGTCGAAGAGGCGCCCGTGGCGCGTCTTTTTGCGCAGCCGCTGCATCCCTACACGCAGGGGTTGATTCGCTCGATTCCGCGCATCGACATGGCGGCGACGCAAAAGGTTCGCCTCGAGGCGATCGCCGGCACCGTGCCCAAACTCATCGCACCGGCCGAGGGCTGCCGCTTCGCCGCGCGCTGCAAACACGCCACAGCGAAGTGCACCTCGGCCACGCCGCCGCTGCGCGAGGTGTCGCCTGGCCACAAGGTCGCGTGCATCCTGCCGGTTTGATTGCCCTGCCATGAATCCACCCCTGCTCAGCGTCAAGAACCTGGTGAAGCGCTTTCCCGTGCGCGGCGGCTTGCTGCAGCGCCAGGTCGATGAAGTGCACGCGGTCGACGGCTTGAGTTTCGATCTTGCGGCGGGCGAGACGCTGGGCGTGGTGGGCGAATCGGGATGCGGCAAGTCGACGACGGGCCGTTGCATCCTGCGCCTGATCGAACCCACCTCGGGCGAGGTGTGGTTCGAGGGGAAAAACGTCACGGCGCTCGGGAAGAACGAGTTGCGCGCGCTGGCGCGCGACATGCAGATCATTTTTCAGGACCCGTACGCGTCGCTCAACCCGCGCATGACGGTGGCTTCGATCATCGGCGAGGCGCTCATCATCCACAAGCTGACGAACAGCGCGGCGCAGTACGACGCGCGCATCGTCGAGCTGCTCGAAACCGTGGGCCTGCGCGCCGACCACATGCGCCGCTATCCGCATGAATTTTCCGGCGGCCAGCGCCAGCGCATCGGCATTGCACGCGCGCTCGCCGTGAGCCCCAAGCTCGTCGTCTGCGACGAGGCGGTGTCGGCGCTGGACGTGTCGATCCAGGCGCAGGTGATCAACCTGCTCGAGGACTTGCAGGCCAAGTTCAATCTGACCTACCTCTTCATTGCCCACGATCTGTCGGTGGTGGAGCACATCAGCACACGCGTCGCCGTGATGTACCTGGGGCGCATCGTCGAAATCGCCTCGTCGCGAGATCTCTACAGCAAACCGCTGCACCCCTACACCGAGGCGCTGCTTTCGGCCGTTCCCATCCCCGACCCGGCAGTGAAGCGCAAGCGCATCATGCTGCAGGGTGACGTGCCCAGCCCCATCAAGCCGCCGCCGGGGTGCCACTTTCATACGCGCTGCCCGATCGCGCAAAAGCCGCTGTGCAACACCGAGGCTCCGGCGCTGAAGCAAAGCGGCGATGGGCACTGGGTGGCGTGCCACCTGCGCGGGTAGTCCGTCGTCGATCCGCATCGCAGCGCCTGAGCCGAAGCGCAGTCGCCGGGTCCTGCGAGGCACGATTCGGCGCTGAAAGGCCGTTCTCAGCTCGACGGTGAAGCGCATCGACCCCGGGGAAGTCGAACTCGAGCAGGCCGGACGCGTGTCGCGCTTTCGCAATGACGCGGTGATCGTCTGCGCCGGTGGCGCGTTGCCGATACCGCTGCTGCAAGAAATCGGCATCCACTTCGACACCAAGGTCGGCACGGCCTGAAGGAATCGGAAGTGGCGCCCGCCGCGGTGACGCTGAAAAGAAACGATACACGCCGAAACCGCAGCGAAAGGACGCCATTGGTTCTCCCGGGCACGATGACTTGCGTGTGAAAGCGCATGTCATCAACCCCTGAAAGGAACCCTGAAATGAGACCCTGGCTGAAAAAATCGTTGATTGGCCTGTTTGGCGCGAGCGTTGTCCTGGGTGGCCTGTCCGCCTGCGGCCATCGCCACCATGAGGGCGCACGCTGGAATGCAAGCGCCGAAGACGCCGCCAAATGGCGTGACCGCGTGATGGAGCGTGCCGGCAAAGAGCTGCAGCTCGACGATGCGCAAAAGCAGCGCCTGGGCGTGCTCTTCGACAAGCTGCGCGAGCAGCGCGCGGCGCTCGTCGGAAGCACGACCCAGCCGCGCATGGAACTTGGCACGCTCATCAAGGGTGACAAGTTCGACTCGGCACGCGCCCAATCGCTGGTGGAAGAAAAGACCGGAGCGATCCGCGGCAAGAGCCCGGAAGTGATTGCGGCGTTCGCCGGCTTCTTTGACGCGCTCAAGCCGGAGCAGCAACAAAAACTCCGCGACTACCTCGACAAGCGCCACGGCGGGTGGCGCGGGTAAGCCCAGGCGTCGGGCTGGTGCGCAGGCGCAGCGCCAGCCGTTGCCTCGAATCGCGCGGCGTGGGAGCATCGCGGCAATGCAC
>JBEBHW010000388.1:0-4286 GCA_040081145.1 Burkholderiaceae bacterium | reverse complement strand
TTGAACCAAGAGTGAAAGTGCCGGTTGGCGCACGAACTCTCTGGCGCGAGAATATAGAACAAAGCCGGCGCTACGACCAGCGTCCCGTTGTTTTGATCCGCCAAGCTACCCAGGACTTACCCCGATGCCCGCGACCCGACCGACGCCATTGCGCCACCGCCTTGGCCTGTTTCGCCAGATCTTCTTTCTGCTCGTGCTGGCAAGCCCTGCCGGCATGCCCAGCGCGCAGGTTTCGCCGCATCTGAGCCTGAATGCGCAGTTGCTCGTGGGTGCCCGCCAGAGTGACTTGGGTCTCGTCGATCGTGTCCTGGCCAAGGGCGCCGCGCCGAACGCGCGCAACCGCTTGGGCAAGACGGCGCTACTGATGGCGTCCGAAAAAGGGAACATGCCTCTGGCGCAGCGCATGCTGGACGCGGGCGCCGACGTGAACCTCGCGTCGCTCGAAGGCGTAACGCCCTTGATGGCCGCGTGCTACGGCGGCCACACCGAGCTGGTGCGGCGCCTGCTCGCCAAAGGCGCGCGCACCGACCCGCTGGACCGCATGCACAAACCGGCGATCATCTACGCTGCGGGCCAGGGTCATGCCGATTCGATCGAGGCGTTGCTGGACGCAGGCGTGGACGTGAACGCGGTTTACGAAAACCAGCTGAGCGCCTTGATGTGGGCGGCCGGCCAGGGCCACGCCGAAGTCGTGCAGCGCCTGGTCAAACGCGGCGCGCGCATCGACGCCCGCGACAACCGCGGCCTGTCGGCGCTGGATATGGCGCAGCACGGGGGGCATGCGCCGGTTGTCGCGCTGTTGAAGAACTGACTGATCCGCGGGCGCGCCGCGCGCCCGCGGGTGCGACGTAGCCCCGCTAAGTGGGTGGGCGCGCCAACCCCAGCCGCTCGACGATCACGCGCTCCTTCGCATACGCCTCGCGACACGCCTGCGCGTAGTCGGCCGGGCCCAGATATGCCGGCTCCTGGTCGTACTTGGCGATCTCGCTGACGAACGCCGGGTCGAACAGGGCGCGTTTGAACGCGTCGTGCAGGGTATCGCGCACGGCGTGCGGCAGCCCGCGCGGGCCGCCCAGGCCGAAGGGCGACATCGCGACGATGTCAAAGCCCAATTCGCGCAGCGTGGGCGCCTGTGGCCAGCGTTTCGAGCGCTGCGCGGCAAACGTGGCAAGCAGACGCAGCCGCCCCGCGTCCACGGCCGGGCCAAAGCCCGTGGAGTTGACGCCCACCATCACCTGCCCGGCGCTGATGGCGTGCAACTGTTCGGCGGTTCCCTTGTATGGCACGTGGATGTATTGCAGGCCGCGCTGCGTAAAGAGTTCTTCGAGCACGACGTGCGGTGTCGTGCCCACGCCATTCGTCGCGATGCTCAACTCGCCGGGCTTGGCGCGCGCGTAGGCGAACAAATCGTCCAGGCTGCGGAACGGGCTCGTCGAATTGACAAGGACGCCGAATGTCGTGCCGGAGACTTGAATGATCGGCGTCACGTCGCGGATCGGGTCCCACAACACGCGCTGCGTGTGCGGTGCGCGGAAAATCGTTTGAGGCAATTGCGCGATCGTGTAGCCGTCGGGCTCGGCCTGCTGCAAGATGGGCATGGCCAGGGTACCGCCGGCGCCGCCGCGGTTGTCGACAAGGACTTTGTGGCCCAGCGAATGACTCGCCAGTTCGGCAAGCAGGCGCAGCGAAATGTCGGTGGCGCCGCCTGCGGGCCAGGGCACCCACAGCGTGATCGGGCGCGAGGGGAAAGTGTCCGCACCCTGCGCGCCACGCGCACCAGGCAGCGCGAGGCACGCGGCACCGCCGGCGACAAATTGCCTGCGCTGCAGCGTCATGCCGGAGGCCCTTTCTTCGCCAGTCCGCCGAAGCTGCGCTGCGGGTCGTAGCCTCGGCAGGCCAAGCTGAAGAACACCGCCAGGCAGCCGAGCACGACCCACGGTGCGATGCCCGGGTCTTTGCCGTAGAGGGCAAAGCGAATCCATTCGATCGCGTACGTGAAGGGGTTGCTGCGCGCGAGCCAGAAGACCCACTCGGCGCCCGACTCCTGAAGTTTCCACAGCGGGTACAGCGCAGTCGAGATGAAGTACATCGGGAAGATCACGAAGTTCATCGTCCCGGCAAAGTTTTCCAGCTGCTTGATGTGCACCGACAGCAGCAGGCCCAAAGCGCCAAGCATCAAGGCGCCGCACACGAGGGCGGCAAGCGCGTGCACTCCGGAAAGCGAAAGCACCGGCAGGGTGGTGCCGATCAGCGCCGCAACGATCACGAACGCGAGCGCCTGCAACACCGACAAAAGCGCCGTCGCGCAAAGCTTGCAGAACAACAGCCAGGGCCGCGGCAGCGGCGCCGTGAGCAGCAGGCGCATCAGGCCCATCTCGCGGTCGTAGACCATCGCCAGCGACGACTGCATGCCGTTGAAGAGCAGCACCATGCCGATCAGCCCCGGGGCGATGTACACGTCATAAGGAATATAGGTGTCGTAAGGTTCGACGATGGCGATGCCGAACACGTTGCGAAACCCGGCAGCGAATACGGCGAGCCACAGCAGCGGGCGCACCAGCGCGGAGATCAGGCGCCCGGTCTGTTGCGAGAACTTGAGGAGTTCGCGCAACACGATGGCGCGCAGGGCTTGCAGCGCGTGTGCGGCACCACGGCGTGCGTCGATTGGGGTGACTGCCGGACTCAACGTAGTCACCGCGCCACCTTGCAAAGTTTCTCCGGCGCGTCGGCGCCGAGCGTGTCGAGCACGTCGCTCGGGTGCATCAGGCCCTCGACGGGCGCGGTCGAGACAACGCCCTGGCCGTCGCTCAAGAGCAGCGGCTGGCGCAGCTGGCCGTCCCAGGTGCGAAAACTCAGCAGGGTTCCCTTCGAGCCGTCGAGCGGCGTCTTCGCGATCGCGTGAGACCACGCGGCGAACGGGCCCTTCGGCGACGCCGTCGCCGCCGCAACGAGCGCCTTGCCCGCCAGCCACGCCGCCCAGTCCTGCGACGTCATGGCGCGCTTGCTTGCCTTCGTGAAGCGGCGCACGACCTGGGGCGCACCGTAGCGCTCGAACTGCGCGTGCCAGGCCAAGGGCACGAGGCCGGCGTCGCCGACCACCGGCCGCGGCAGCACAGTGCGGTACGGCAGGCCGCGCGCAAACTCGCCGTCGCTGTCGACCACCCAGACGGCGTCGTAAGCGCTGCCGGCGGTCAACAACAGCGGATTGGCCAGGTCACGCTCGCGCGGGTCGGCCGACAGTTTGAACGCCTTGCTCGCCACGACCTGCACTCCGTAGCGCTTCATCGACGCCTGCGCTGTCGCGGCACGTTTCGCGTCGAGCGGCGAGGCGCCTGCAAGCAGCAGCACCTTGCTCCATTTGCGCGCGACGAGGGTTTGCGCGAGCGCGTCGCTGCGCATGCGTTCGCTCGGAATCAGGTGGAACAGGTGGGGGCGGCAATCCTGCTGGCGCAAGGCATCGGCGGCTTCGCTGAGGTTCAGCACGGGCAGCTTCACGGCGTCGGCGACGGCGAGGGTCCACGCTGCGTTCAGGTCGGTGAGCAGGACGGCGGCGCCGGCCTTCTCTGCGGCGATGGCCGCGCTGCGCGCCGCCTCGAGCGTGGCCACCGGCTTGTTGTCGATGACGACGGCAGTGCCGGCGGACTCGAGCTCGAGCTGGTTTTCGTCGATGGCGAGGTGCAGCGCATCGGCGAGCAGCCCGCCGGAGTGGCCCAGGTAGGCGCGCTCCAGGCGCGTGCGGTCCAGGCGCGGATCGTCCTGCGGTTCGAGCAGCGTCGCCTTCAGCGTGGCGCAGGGCGCCGACGCTGCGGCCAGCGCCAGCGCCAACAACGTGATGCAACGCTTCATGCGCAGACTACTCGACGATCACCACGCCATAGGGCACGCGCCCCACCGGAATGCTTTTCAGCGCCTTGGCGCCGGCAATGTCGATGACGGTCACGTCGTCGCTCAGGCCGTTCACGACAAACAGGCGCGCCTGCGCCTTGTCGAGCATCACGTTCCACGGCCGCTTGCCCACCAGCACCTGGTGCGTCACCTTGCGCGACGCGACGTCGACGAACGCGACGTGGTTCGCACGGCCCAGGCCGACGAAGGCGCGCTTGCCGTCGCGCGTGATCTGGATTCCCACCGGCGTGATGTCGGCGGCGCGTGCCCCTTTCACTTCGAACTTGACGCTGCCGATCACGGAGTGGTCGGCGGTGGCGACGATGCTCACGCTCGCGTCGAGCTCGTTCGTCACCCACAGCTCCTTGCCGTCGGGCGTGAGTGCCATGCGTCGCGGGCGT
>JBEBHW010000387.1:0-4287 GCA_040081145.1 Burkholderiaceae bacterium | reverse complement strand
GGTGAAGATCGTGCTGAAGAACGATGCCTCGGGCGCGCAGAAAGAGGCGCACCAGACACGCATGATGGCCGAGATCGCCAAGCTGGTGGGCACCGGCAAGACCGGCATGCTGGACCTGAAGGCCTACGAGCGCACGGTGGATACGCTGATGAAGGGCAAGAGCGACCCGGTGATCACGAAGAAGCCGGCCGGCGCGACGACCGATAAGATCTGGCTCGCGGCGCAGAAGTAGCAACGAACGAGGAAGACTGCGCAGGCGCCGGGAGGCGCCGTGCGCGGCGTGCTACGGCATCAACTGCCCGCCGTTGACTTCGATGATCTGGCCGGTGACGTAGCTGCTCGCTGTGTCCGACGCCAAATAGAGGAAGGCACCGGTGCATTCTTCGGCAGTGCCCAGCCGCCCCATCGGCACGGTGGCCTGCATGGCGTCGAGTGTGGCCTTCGGCGTGTGGCGATCGTGCAGGGGCGTGGCGATGACCCCCGGCGCGACGCCGTTGACGCGCACCTTGTACGGCACGAGTTCCTTGGCCAGGCCGCGCGTCAGCGTGCTGACGAAGCCCTTCGCGGCAGCGTAAAGAACGACACCCGGCCCGCCGCCGTTGCGTGCCGCGATCGACGTGACGTTGATGATGTTGCCCTGGCCCTGGGCGCGAAACACCGGCAGGATTTCCTTGCACATCGTGAACACCGAGCGCACGTTCAGGTCGAGCATCTGGTTCAGGAACGCCGTGTCGGACTCGGCAAAAGGCTTGCGCTCGATCACGTTGCCGGCGTTGTTGATGAGCACGTCGATGCGGCCGAAATGCTGCGCAACTTCGGTGACGAGGTGCGCCAGATCGGAATCACGCGTCGCGTCGGCGTGAAAGGTTTTCGCACGACCGCCCGCCGCGACGACGTCCGCCGCCACGCCACTCGCCGCAGCTTCACTCGAATGGTAGTGCACCGCCACCGCCGCGCCTGCACGTCCGAACGCGCGCGCCGCTGCGGCGCCGATGCCGGTGCTTGCGCCGGTGATGAGAATGACTTTGTTTTTCAGGTCGGTGTGCACGCGTGATCCTTTACCAACTGACGCGCCGAACGTCGGGTAGCCCATCGAAATGCTCGTCGCGGCTGAGGATGGGCATGTCGTGCTGCAGCGCCAAGGCAGCGATCCAGGCGTCGTTCGCCGGAATCGGTTTCCCCAGTGCTTTCAACGTGATTCGCAGGTTCGCGTAGGGCAGCGTGGTGTCAGCCGTGATCGGCAGAAGATCGAAGTGTCGCAGGTGAGTTTCGAGCCAAGCTTGGTAGGTCTTCCGATGCCTTGATGCTGCAATGCCATAGCGAAACTCGCCCAGCACGATGACCGGAATCGCCGCTCGATGTTGCGCGAGGAGCACCGCACCGACCCGCGGCTCGCCGTCAACGAACGCCGACAAGGCATTCGTGTCGAGGATCAACGCAAGTCCTCGGGCTCGACGACGCGAAACTCGGCGTCGACGATGGCCTGCACGCGCGCGGTCTCCTTGCGCAAGCGCTTCAGTTTGCCGAAGCCTTGCATCCACGCCGGCTCGGCAGCAAGGGTCGGGCCGCTGTCGGCCGCGAGCTTGTCGCGCAACGCGGCGGTGAAGAACTCCTTCAGCGACTGCCCGCGCTCGGCGGCAGTCGCCTTGGCCTTGCGAAACAGCGGGTCGGGAAGTTCGAGCGTCGTCTTCATGCGACCAGTGTGCCATATTTATGGGTGCGGCAGTCGTGGTCTCGCGAACGGGTGGCCCCGAACTCAGAAATTCACGTTCGCCGCACCCTTGAGCTGCAGCATGTCGCGCGCTTCATCGGCGGTCGCGACTTCCAGACCCAGCCCTTCGATGATCTGCCGCGCCGCACGCACCTGCTGCGCGTTGCTCTCTGCCAATTGCCCCGGGCCGATCCACAGGGAATCTTCCAACCCGACGCGCACGTTGCCGCCCAGCGCCACCGATTGCGCGGCAATCGGCAGTTGATTGCGCCCGGCACCTAACACGCTCCAGTAGTAGTCGTCGCCGAACAAGCGGTCCGCGGTGCGCTTCATGTGCGCCACGTCTTCCGGGTGCGGGCCGATCCCGCCGAGCAGCCCAAACACCGATTGGATGAAGAACGGTGCCTTCACCAGGCCGCGATCGGCGAAGTGGCGCAGCGTGTAGAGATGCCCGATGTCGTAGCACTCGATTTCGAAGCGCGTATTGTTCGCCGCGCACGTGGTGAGGATGTTGGCGATGTCCTTGAAGGTGTTCTTGAAGATGCGGTCGTCCGATTCCGCGAGATAGGGCCGCTCCCAATCGAACTTGAACTCGGGGTAACGCGCGAGCATCGGGTACAGGCCGAAGTTCATCGACCCCATGTTGAGCGAGGCGACTTCGGGTTTGAAGAAGGCGCAGGGCTTGAGGCGCTCTTCGACGCCCATCGTCGGCGCGCCGCCGGTCGTGATGTTGATGACGGCGTCGCACGCTTTTTTGATGCGCGTGAGGAACGGCGCAAACGCTTCGGGGCGCTGGTCGGGTTTGCCGTTCACAGGGTCGCGTGCGTGCAAGTGCACGAGCGCCGCGCCTGCGGCGTGGGCGCCGAGTGCCGCTTCGGCAATTTCATCGGCGGTGATCGGAAGATAGCGCGACATCGTCGGCGTGTGGATCGCGCCGGTCACGGCGCACGTGATCATGACTTTGCGGCGGTTCGATTTGGCTTTGGGCATGCTGGTTCTCCAGAGTCAGTGGTGTCGCGAGGGTGTCGGTGTGGCGCTTGGGTGGGACAGCGAATTGGACTTCACGGCTCCTCCCAGAGCTTTTGCTTGATCTTGTGCGCGGCCAGTGCCGCCAGACGGTCGTTGCGCCACAGGCTTTTTTGCGCGATCTCCTCCGCGCTGGGCGCAGGCCCCCACGCTTCAGCCGCCTTGTGCCACGCAGCGTCGTCCCACACCGCGGGTGTTGGCAGGTCGGCGACGTAGCGGCGAAACCAAGGCACGTAACGCTCGCAGTAGTCGGCAATGCCCCCCGGCGCGTTCAGCTCGATCGTCTCGAACGGCCCCATGAACGCCCAACGCAGTCCCAGGCCGTGGCGCACGGTGTCGTCCAGGTCCTGCGGGCTCACGACGCCGTCTTGCACGAGGCGAAACGCTTCCGTGAGCAGCGCCACCTGCAACCGGTTCAGGACGAAGCCGTCGACTTCGCGCTTCACGGCAATCGGCACCTGGCCCACGCTGAGCATCACTTCGCGGGCGCGCGCCTTGGTCTCGTCGCTTGTCCACGGCGCGCCGCAGAGTTCGACCACCGGCACGAGGTGCGGCGGGTTCACCGGGTGCGCGACGATGCAGCGCGAGCGGCACGAGAGCGTCTCGGTGAATTTGGATGCGACGATCGCCGACGTCGACGAAGCGAGCACGCAGCGCGGCGAGACGGCAGCGTCGAGCGCGGCAAATGTGGCGAGCTTGACTTCCACGTTCTCCGGGCCGCTTTCCTGCACGTAGTCGGCGCCGTGCACCGCTTCTTTGAGCGTGTGCACGACGGTGACGCGTGCAGCGGCTGCCCGGGCGTCCGTGACCAGCCCATGGGCTTCGAGCTCGCGCAGCGACAGTGCGATCTGGCCTTGCGCCAGTTCGCGCTGCTCGGCGCTCGGGTCCCACGCCTGCACCTGCCAGCCGGCGCGAGCGAACACGTTGGCCCACGAGCGGCCGATCAGGCCCGCGCCGACGATGCCGACGATTCGAATCGTTTCAGTCATCTTCACCTCGTCTTCTAGGAGCTGCTCCTAAAGCCACAACACCTTGCGCCGCAATTCGATGTCGCGCGACAGCGCCGCCGACGGCCCCGTGTGCGTGACCTCGCCGCGCTCCAGCGCCACGGTGCGGTCCGACAGCGCGAGCGCCAGGTCGAGATGATGATCGACGATCAGGATCGCAACTTCATGGCGCAATTTGTCGAACGCCTCGAACAGTTCTTCGACGATCGCCGGCGCCAACCCTTCAAAAGGCTCGTCGAGCAGGAGTATGCGCGTGTCGCCCGACAGCGCGCGTGCCACCGCGACCATCTGCTGCTCTCCGCCCGACAGGTAATCGGCCGGCGAGCGCCAGCGCTCCTTGATGCGCGGGAAGAAAGCGAAGATCTTGTCGTCGTCCCAGTGAATCGCCTGGCCGGCGCCTTCTGCGGCGGCGATGCCCCCGCGCCGCTTCAGGCGCCCGAGTTCCATGTTCTGTGCCACCGACATGCCGGCGAACAAGCCGCGTCCCTGCGGGACGTAAGCGACGCCGAGCCGCGCGATGTTCGCTGCAGGGCGCTGCGCGAG
>JBEBHW010000386.1:0-4309 GCA_040081145.1 Burkholderiaceae bacterium | reverse complement strand
GTCCACGATCACGCTGAAATGCCGTCCACGATCAGCCTGAAACGCCGTCCACGACGGGCTGAAATACGCAGTTTGGAGACCGGCGCGGCGTCGCTGAAGTTCGAGATCGAGGCCTGGTGCTTTTCATCCGCGGCCAAAAACACTGCTTCTTCGGTCGAAGTACGCGCGCTGGTCGGCGAACTCGGAGGGCGCGTGCTGGATGAACGCCTGATTCTCGACATTGCGTATCACGGGTTCTTGCTCGAAGTCCCCGCGCAGGGAGTCCTGTTGCTGCTCGACGGAGCGCCGCAGCCATTGCTGCGATCCGAGCGAGTGATGTTTCTGCGTCCGCAGGGGCAGGCGGCGGCGCGTGCGGGCGATGTGGCGACACGCTTGCCCGATGCGGCAGTGCCCCAGCAGCGAACGTCTGGCCCTCCGATCGTCGCCATGCTGGACGGACTTCCGCTGGCCAACCACGCACGACTGCAGGGGCGGCTGATCGTCGACGATCCCAACCAATGGGCGGAGGCCTATCCGGCCGGCGAGCGTGTCCATGGCACTGCAATGGCCTCGTTGATTGCATGGGGTGAACTCGATGGCGCAGGTACAGCGTTGGCCGCGCCCATCTACGCACGTCCCATCCTTCGCCCCGACCCCAACACCAATCCGCGCGAGGAATGCACGCCGGATGATCGGCTGCTCGTTGACCTCGTGCACGAGGCCGTGCGGCGCATTTTCGACGGAGCGCCTGGAGTGCCGCCTGCAGCGCCAACGGTGCGGGTCATCAATATCTCCGTCGGTGACAAGTACCGTCCATTCGCTGGCGAACTGTCGCCATGGGCTCGGCTCCTGGACTGGCTGTCGTACAAGTACAAGGTGTTGTTCATTGTCAGCAGCGGCAACCGCGCTGACGATCTCGTCCTGAACGTGGCCCGCGAATCCCTGCAGGGGCTGACGCGCGAGGCGCAGGCGTCCGCATCAATGCTTGCGCTCGCGCAACAAGACATGCACCGCCGCTTGTTGGCGCCCGCCGAATCCGTCAATGCGCTCACAGTAGGAGCCTCCTACGACGATGCTTCGACTTTCGCTCCCGTGCCTGGTCGCTTCTCACTGTTCGAAGAGGGAGGCGTTGCGCCGTACTCCTGTATCGGGCCAGGATTTCGCCGAGCGGTCAAACCCGAAGTCCTGCTGCCTGGTGGGCGCGTCGCCTACCGCGAGCTTCACACCTCACTCCCTGGCGAGACTCACCTGAAAGGGATCTGGCACAACACGCCCCAGCCGCCGGGGCAGCGCGTCGCAGCGCCGCCAGACGCCACTGGCGACACTATCTATTCGCGCGGCACCAGCAATTCGGCGGCATTGGCTACGCGGTGGGCAGCCCAGGCGTTCGACGTGCTGGAAGCGCTGCGGGCTGGCGACCCATCCAGACTCCAATACCGTTACGACGCCGTCATGATCAAGGCCCTGTTGGCCCACGGTGCAAGTCTCGGGGAGATTGAGCGGCAAGTGCTGGCGGCCCGTCTGGACGTTGACCACTGGCATCAACAGCGGCGACTCGTAAGCCGGTATGCAGGCTATGGGGTGGCCGACGTGGAGCGCGCATTGACCTGTACTGAGCAGCGCGCGACCATGTTGGGCGTGGGTGAGTTGCCCAACGAGAAAGCCTGGGAGTTCCGGGTGCCCGTCCCGGAAGCCCTCAGTGCGACCCTTGTCAGGCGCAGGCTGACAGTGACCCTGTCATGGTTCACCCCGTCCAATCCAAGGCATTCCAAGTACCGCGTCGCACGGTTGTGGGTGGACCTACCCGAGGATCCGTTACGCCTGGTGCGCTTGGAAGGAGAAGCCCGTCAGCTCCAACTCGGAACCCTGCAGCACGAAATATTCGAGGGCGAAGGGGCGGTGCCTGTCGTGCCTGGACAGAGCTTGGTGGTTCGGGTGAACTGCCTTGCCGATGCCGGTCGCCTCAACAGCCCCGTCGAATTTGCGCTTTGCGTTTCGCTTGAAGTCGCCGAGGGGGTTGCATTGCCTATCTACGAACAAGTGCGGGCCCGAATCACTCCGCGTATCGCCGTCGGCGCCGAGGCGCCACGCTGAGCGAAAGTCTGCAAAGGTCTCAAGCAGCCATTCGCTCTGCTCTGTCGAGGACCGCTCATGACCGTCCGGCGACGCACAGGTGCCGCGCCTGAACGTTCACTGTGTGCCACATCGCGAACATTCGACGAGATGACTTGACCGTTGCCTACGCGGTACTTGCGATCTTTCGCCAGACCCCGGTTGATCGTTCATTTGTGGCCGCTATGGAGAGCTATTCACAACGGCCAGGATCGATCGTTCCCCGACGACCGCTGGCTGGCTACTCCGCAACGCGTGGTTGGCGTCCACCGAATCGGCAGCGGCCTCATTGAATGTTGACGGCGGTGGCGCCGAGCCGGAGTTGGCATGCCGCGATGACCCCCGACCATGACGGCCGATGACTGCTCAAGCGCCCGGCGCCATGGGCTGCGGGGGTCGGCTGCGCCTGCGGCCTTCAGCACCGCGGCGAAGCGGCCTGGCCGTCAGGGTAGTCTCGTTGACGGCCTCGCTATGGCCCACCGCAATCGGATTCATCGGTTCGCAGCGCGCCACTGTCGACCCTGTAGGTCGCGATCAGAGCGCCGAGTGCGCCCGGCCTGGCCGCCCAATGGGTGCGAAAAGTGGTGTTTGAATCTATCCTCTGAGCGAGTTGCACGGCTACGGACACAACGCCTTCGTGCCGTCGCAGCTTGGCGCCGCGATATTGGGAGCAGTGACGATGAATGATGCCCTCGGTCTGAGCTTGAGTTGTGAATCCGCCGCTGCGGCGCAGGCCTATCAACGCGCTCGCGCACGCCTTGCGCGCCCTGCACGCGGCGGTGTACATGCGGCGCACCGAAGTCGCACCAGCGATCGAGGCCGCGCAGCGTTGCGCGGCTGCGGCCAGCGAGCGCGAACGCTCGCATGTGACGGTGCTTGCTGACATGCTGCAGGGCCGCGCGGCGCAGGCGCTCGATGGCGCCCAGGTACATGTTGCGCGCTGGCCGACCGACGCCCTGGTGGCCAACATGCCGTGCGGCCCCTTCGGCCTGTTCGCCTTCAGCGGCCGGCTCGACCATGACCAGGCGCGCCTGGCCTACCTGCGCAACCTGCGCCCGCACTACCCGGCCGACCACACCTGGCTGCTGACCAATCTGGGCTGGGCCTGCATCGAAGCCGGCGAACTCGACGAGGGTTTCGAGCACGCCCAGCGCAGCTTCCTGCTCCGCCCCGCCAACGGCAACATCGCGCATGTGCTGATGCACGGCCACTTCGAGCGCGGCGACGCGGCCTCTAGCCTGGCCTTCATCGAGTCCTGGCTGCCGAGCTGCCCGCAAGATGCGATGCTGTTCGGTCATCTGCACTGGCACGCCGGGCTGTGCGAGATCGCGCTCGGCCGGGCCGACGCAGCGCTCGCGCGCCATCTGCAGCAGGTGTTGCGCCAACTCGATGCAGCGCCGCCTCTGGTGGGGATGACCGATGCCATTGCCTTGCCGTGGCGGCTGCACCTGCTGGGCTACAGTGAACTGCCGTGGAACCAGGCCGCCGCCTACGCCCAACGCCACTTCGGCAGAGGGGGCAACGTGTTTGCCGAATTTCACTTGGCCATGCTGGCCGCGGCGCGAGGCGACCGGACTGGGTTGGTCAACGTCAGCCAGCGCCTGCAGGCGCTCGCCGACAAGGGCCATCCCGCCGCACCGATCGCGCTGCACTGGGCCGGCGCGCTGGCGGCAGTGATGGATGGCGACGGGCAAGCCGCGCGCGAGCCAATGCGGCTGTGCCACACCGAGGCCGCACGCCTGGGCGGTAGCCACGCGCAGCGCACGGTGGTCGATCGAACGATCGAATGGCTCGAATCCGCATGAGCGTCCAAGTTGTGCACGGCGGCCCAACACCTTGATCGTGTCGGTGGTGGGATTGAAACAAAGGCCATACGGCAACAGGCCGGGACTTGAAAGGAGCTTGCATCATGCGTTACCCCGTCGCCATTGAACCTGGCACCGAGACCGAAGCATTCGGCGTCGTTGTGCCTGACCTGCCCGGGTGTTTTTCTGCCGGCGACACGATGGAAGAGGCCATGGCCAAGGCCGAAGAGGCCAAGGGTGCCAGTGGGTTCCTCGCATCACCCCCCAAGCCGCCCCGCAAACGCCCCATCGCCACTCAAGGTGATGTAGAGCGCCTGCGTCGCCCGCGTCGCCGCCACGTAGAACAGCCGCGCCTCGTCGGCCTCGTTCTCACCCGCTTCGGGCATGTGCCCGACCCCTGGCAGCGCGACGAC
>JBEBHW010000385.1:0-4311 GCA_040081145.1 Burkholderiaceae bacterium | reverse complement strand
TCGCAGCGACGATCATGGCGAGACCTGGACGCAGGTCTGCTCGAACCGCGACCTGATGCACCGGCCCTGGTACTACACGCATGTCTTCGCCGATCCGGGCCACGCCGACACGGTGTACGTGACGAACCTGCAGATGTGGAAGTCCACCGACGCCGGCGTGAGCTTCAGCGAAGTAACGACGCCGCACGGCGACAACCACGACTTGTGGATAGACCCGCACAACCCGCGCCGCATGATCGAAGGCAACGACGGCGGCGCGTGCGTGTCGTTCAACGGCGGCGAGAGCTGGTCGAGCATCTACAACCAGAAGACGGCGCAGTTCTATCGCCTGGACGTCGACAACCAGCACCCCTACCGCGTCTACGGCACGCAGCAGGACAACACCTCGATTTCGGTGCCCAGCGCCTCGGAGTGGGGCGCAATCACGCTGGGCGACTGCAGTTACCCCGGCACGGGAGAAAGCGGCTTCATCGTCGTGCACCCCGAAGACCCGAACGTCGTCTACTGCGGCGCCGTCGGTTCGAGCCCCGGCGGCGCCGGCGCGCTGCAGCGCTACGACCACCGCACGCGGCAGATCCGCCTCGTCAACGTCTGGCCTGAAGAGTCCACCGGCATCGCGCCCAAGGACATGAAGTACCGCTTCGCGTGGACCTTCCCGCTCGTGTTCGCGCCGGGCGACCCGAAGACGCTTTATGCCGGCGGCAACCGGGTGTTCCGCACCACGGACGAGGGCGCGAGCTGGACGGCGATCTCGCCCGACCTGAGCCTGAACGACCCGACTCGTCAGGGCCACTCGGGCGGCGCGATCACGCACGACACGGCTGGCGCCGAAGTGCACGCCACCTGCGCGTGTGTTGCGCCGTCGCCGCACCGTGAGGGCGAGATCTGGGCGTCGACGGACGATGGCCTGGTTCACGTGACGCGCGACGCCGGAACCACCTGGAGGAACGTCACGCCCGAAGCCATGCCCGAGCTCGCCTACGTGGGCTGCGTGGAAATTTCGATGCACGCCGCCGACACGATTTACGTCGCCGCGACGCGCTTCAAGCTCGCCGACTACCGGCCGCACGTTTTCCGCACGCGCGACGGGGGCAAGAGCTGGCAGTCGATCAACGGCGACCTGCCCGAGGGCGAGATCACGCGCGTGTTGCGCGCCGACCCGGTGCGCGCCGGGCTGCTCTTTGTCGGCACCGAGACAGGGATCTTCTACAGCCGCAACGACGGCCAGAATTGGTTGCGATTGGCCGGTGGCCTGCCCGTCGCGCCGGTGTACGACCTCAAGCTCAAGGGCAGCGATCTGGTCGCTGCCACGCATGGGCGCTCATTCTGGATTCTTGACGACGTCTCGCCGCTGCGCGCGCTCGGCGACGAGCGAAGCGCCGTGCAACTGGTGCCGCCGCGCGACACGATTCGCAGCAAACTCGCCTGGAGCGCAGGCTCGGGCCACGGCAAACGCGGCGTCAGCTACAGCCCGGCATTTGGCATCGGCGCGGCCACCGAGGCCGTGACCCGGCCAGATGGCAGCAGCGAGCGCAGGCACCTCGACGTGGGCGAGAACCCGCCGAATGGCGCCATCGTCTACTACTGGCTGCCTGACAACTTCACCGGCGAGGTGAGCTTGTCGTTCATCGATGCAAGCGGCGCGTGCCTGAATCGTTTTGCGAGCGCTGGCGCAGACACGCCGGTTCCCAAACGTCCCGGCGTCAAGCCAGGACTGAACCGCTTCGTCTGGGACTTGCGCCACCGCGGGCCGAGCAAGCTCGACCTGAGCCTGGTCGTGCGCAGGAACAAGCCGTTCGCCGAGGAGAGCGACGACGCGTCGGGGCCCGCGGTGGTGCCAGGCAGTTACCGCGTCGTGTTGGAAGCCGGCGCAACAAAACTCGAGGCGCAGTTTGCGGTGTTGAAAGACCCGCGCATCAAGACCACGCAATACGCCTTCGAGCAGCAGAGTGCGCTGTTGCGCTCGCTCTACGCGAAGTTGTCGCTGCTGAACGAAGCGGTGAACAAGATGCGCCGCATCAAGCGCCAGGCGCTCGAGCTGCAAGTGCGTTTGGGCGCCGACAAGGGTTTGGGCGAGCGATGCAAAGCGCTCGTGGGCCAACTCGAAGCCATCGAAGGCGTGCTGGTGGACGTGAAGCGCGAGTCGCCACGCGACATCCTGCGCCACCCCGCAGGACTCAACGACACGCTCGTCGATCTGATCGGCGTCGTCGCCATCGCCGACGAGCAGCCCACCGCTGCAGCGCGCCAAGTGTCTGACGAGATCATGGCCCAGGTCGACGCCGAGATGACCCGGCTCGACGCCCTGCTGACGGGCGAAGTGACGAGTCTCAACGCGGCGTTGCGCGGCGCGGGGATCGAACTGCTCGGGGTGGCGGCGAGCTGAGTGGCCATCGATCTCTGGCGCGCCCCCGCGAAATTCACTGCCACCTGACCCAACGCCCCGAGCGCAGAAACGCCCTCGTCAGCTCGTTTCAGCTCACTCGCGAAGCTGCGCCTCCAGCCGGTGCAGCGTGCGATAACAAGGCAGGACTCTGGCCACGCTCGCATTCGGCTCGCGCCCCTCGCGGATCGCGGCGAAGAATTCGCGGTCCTGCAGTTCGATGCCGTTCATCGACACGTCGACCTGCGACACGTCGATTTTCTGCTCCTTGCCGTCGAACAGGTCGTCGTAGCGCGCGAGGTAGGTTCCCGAGTCGCCGATGTAGCGGAAGAAGGTGCCGAGCGGCCCGTCGTTATTGAAGCTGAGCGAGAGCGTGCAGATCGCGCCGCTGCTGCTCTTCAGCTGGATGCCCATGTCCATCGCGATGCCCAGCGTCGGATGGATCGGCCCCTGCACGGCGTTCGCTTGCACGATCTCGCCGCCCGTTTGGTAGGCAAACAGGTCCACCGTGTGCGCCGCGTGGTGCCACAGCAGATGATCCGTCCACGAGCGCGGCTGGCCCAGCGCGTTCATGTTGCTGCGACGGAAGAAGTAGGTTTGCACGTCCATCTGCTGGATGTTGAATCCGCCGGATTCGATGCGCTTCTTCACCCACTGGTGGCTCGGATTGAAGCGCCGTGTGTGGCCGCACATCGCGACCAGCCCGGTCTGCTTCTGCAGTGCGACGACTGCTTCTGCATCGGCCAGGCTGTCGGCCAGCGGAATTTCCACTTGCACGTGTTTGCCCGCGTGCATGCACGCGAGCGCCTGCTGCGCGTGCATTTGCGTGGGCGTGCACAGGATGACGGCGTCGACTTCTCTCAACGCCAGACTGTCGGCGAGGTTCGTCGTGACGTGCGCGATGCCGTATTTCGCCGCGACGGATTGCGTCTTGTCGAGCTCGCGGCCCACGAGAGAGATGACCTCCACGCCGGCGATGAGTTTGATCGCGTCGAGGTGCTTCGTGCCGAACGCGCCGGCACCGGCGAGTGCGACCTTGGTCGTCTTCATGGGTTCTCCAGGATCAGATGGCCGACCGCGGTGTTCGACGCGGGCACATGGTAGAAGCGGTGCAGCACCTTGGGCTTCGGCCCGCCCGCCACGTCAGCCATCGCGCCGCGCGCGATCAGCCACATCACGAGTTCGATGCCCTCCGAGCCCGCTTCGCGAACGTAGTCGATGTGCGGCATTTGCGCCAGGTGCGCCGGGTCGGCGATCAAGTCGTCGAGAAAGGCGTTGTCGAACTCGCGGTTGATCAGCCCGGCGCGTGGCCCCTGCAGCTGATGGCTCATTCCGCCCGTGCCCCAGATCTGCGCCTTCAGCGGCGCATCAAACGACTCGACGGCGCGGCGGATCGCCTGCCCCAGATGGAAGCAGCGCCGCCCGGAAGGCACAGGGTACTGCACGACGTTCACGGCGAACGGAATCACCGGGCACGGCCAGGCGAAATTGGAAGCCGCGGGCTGCCCGCACATCAGCGACAGCGGCACCGTGAGGCCGTGATCGACGTCCATCTTGTTCACGATGGTGAGGTCGAAGTCGTCCTGGATCACCGAGTGCGCGATGTGCGCAGCGAGTTCCGGGTGGCCGATCACCTTGGGCACCGGCCGAGGCCCCCAGCCTTCATCGGCCACCGCGAACTCGGGCGCGCAGCCGATCGCAAAAGTGGGAATCATCTCCAGGCTGAATGCCGTGGCGTGGTCGTTGTAGACGAGAAAGATCACGTCGGGTTTGTGATCCTGCAACCACTGCTTCGAGAAATCGTAGCCCTTGAACACCGGCTGCCAATAGGGCTCGCCGGTCTTGCCCATGTCGAGCGCCGCGCCGATGGCGGGCACGTGCGAGGTGTAGACGGAGGCGGTGATGCGGGCCATCTCAGGCTGCCTTGT
>JBEBHW010000384.1:0-4315 GCA_040081145.1 Burkholderiaceae bacterium | reverse complement strand
AGAGGTGGCCCAGAACGTCGCGCCAAAGCCTGCCAAGGGCGTCGCGAAGAGTTCGACCAGCGCAACTTTCGGCATGAACATGCCGCTCATGAGCAGCGCGTTCGATACCTCGATGTGGCTTAGCGCCGCATAACGCAGGGGCAGCATCGATGCGCACACGGCGGTCTTCGGACCGCCGTTTTTTTTTGGCCCGCGCGAAAGCGCGACGACACTTATGCCGCGCTGGCGCGGGCCAGGCCCAGGAATTCGGCGACCGGCACTTCCTCGGCGCGGCGCTGCAAGTCGAAGTCCCCGCTGAATTGGCGGGCTTCGAGCCAGCGGCCCAGAGTGTGGCGCAGCAGTTTGCGGCGCTGCGAGAACGCCACCTTGACGAGTTCGCTCAAGTGCTCGACGCCCACGGCCGCAAATTCGCGAAGCGGTTGCATGCGCACGACCGCTGAATTGACTCTTGGCGGCGGGTCGAACGCGGTGGGAGGCACGTCGATCAAGGGTTCGATCGCGTAGCGCCACTGCAGCATCACGCTGAGCCGGCCGTAGGCCTTCGAGCAGGGCGCCGCCGCCATGCGCTGCACGACTTCGGCCTGCAGCATGAAGTGCTGGTCGGCGACGTGGTCCACCGCGTCGAGCAAGTGGAACAGAATCGGCGACGAGATGTTGTACGGCAGGTTGCCGACAATGCGCAACTTCGCGTCGCGCGCGCGCGCCAGCGCCGCGAAATCGACTTTCAGGACGTCGGCCTCGATGACCTCCAATCCGGAGCGTTTGCGCAACACTGCGGCGAGGTCACGGTCCAGTTCGATGACGCAGAGTTGCCCGCAGCGCTGCAGCAGAGGCATCGTCAATGCGCCCAGGCCCGGCCCGATCTCGACCACGGCCTCGCCCGGCCGCGCGTCGATCGCCTGGACGATCTGCTCGATGACGTCGAGGTCGGTCAGGAAGTGTTGACCGAAGCGCTTGCGCGCGACGTGTTTCACGGCGCGGGAGCCTGCGCGTCGGGCGTCCTAAAACGGCGGCTCACGGAATTCGACGTAGGCGCGCGCGCGCAGCTCACGCATCCACTCGACGTAAGCCGAGTCGAACTTCTGCTCGCGCAGGACGTTGCGCGCCTGTTCGCGGATTTGCTTGGGTTCGAGCGTGATATCGCGGCGCTCGATGACTTGAATCAGGTGCACGCCAAAGCGCGAAACGACTGGCTCGGACACGCCGCCCAAGGCCAAGGCGTTCATCGCCTCCTCGAACTCCGGAACCAGACTCCCCGGTGACGACCAGCCCAAGTCGCCTCCTGCCGCAGCGCTGCCATCTTCCGAGTTGTCGCGGGCGAGCTGCTCGAACGACTTGGCCCCGCTCGCGATGTCGCGTTTGAACCCGGCGATCCGGCGCAGCGCCGCCTCTTGCGGCAACTGCGGCGACGGGCGCAACAGGATGTGCCGGGCGCGAGTTTGCTGAACCGTTGCCCCGGATCCGTCGCGCTTGTCGATGAGTTTGAGGACGTGGAACCCGGCCCCACTTCGCAGCAAAGTGGGCCTCACCTCACCGGGCTGAAGCGGCCGCACCGCGTCGACAAACGCGTCGGGCAGCCGATCCGCGGCACGCATGCCGATGACGCCACCCTCGGCGCGATTGCCATCCTCCGAGACTTCGCGCGCCACGGTGTCGAAGGGCTCCCCACCGCGCACGCGTCGCAGTGCCGCTTCGGCGCGTGCGCGGCGCTGCGCGAGCGTCGCTTCGTCCGCGTCTTCCGCGACCTTGATGAGGATTTGCCCGATGTTGAATTGATCGGCACCACGCGTCGCCTCTCGGCGCTTGTCCAGGAACGCGTCGATTTCGGCGTCGCTGATGCGAATCCGCCCCTGCACCTCGCGCTCGCGGACCCGCTCGGACAGCATTTGGTCGCGCACATTGCTGCGAAAGCGCGAGAAGTCGATGCCTTCGGTGCGCAGGCGCTCGCGCAACTCTGCCATGGTGATCTGGTTCTGCTGCGCCACGTTGGCGACGGCCCGGTCAAGCTCCGCGTCGTCCAGGCGCTGGCCGCTTTCGCGCGCGTAGGTCACTTGCACTCGCTCGTCGATGAGGGCGTCCAGCACCTGCTGACGCAACTGCTCGGCGGCCGGCAACGCGCCGCCGCTGCGCGCCGCGTTGTCGCGCAGGCGCGCCAAACGCAGCTGCAATTCGCCAGCGGTAACGAGCTCCTGGTTCACCACGGCAACGATGTAGTCGCCGATGCGCGTTTCGCTGCTGCCCTGTGCTGCCGCCGCGAGCGCCGCCACCGCGAGGGCGCCAGCGAGCGCGACGCTGCGGGAGCGGGGTGCAATGTGTCTCAAGCGCGAGGCCTCGTTCATTCTCATTCGTACGATTGCAGCGGATCGACTGGAGCGCGTTCGTTGCGCAGCAGCCGATAACCCGGGATATTGTCCTTCAAGACCTGCAACGGGTTTGTCCCCAGGCGCGACAGGCCCACCAGCTCGAGTTGCAGCAACAACCGCGTCGTCGCTTCACTGACCCCGGTGGACTGCCGCTCCGCGACGATGCGGCCGATCCAGCAGCCTGCGTCGTACTCGAATCCGAGGATCGAGTCGGTCAGGCGGCGGTCGCGCGTGCTGTAGGTCGATCGGCCGACGCTGTACCAGGTGCCCATGCACGACGTGCTCGAGCTGCCGGAGCGCGACGCGGACGTCGGTGTCGCGCCGAACATCGGCCACTGCCAGGCCAGCTCCACCTGTTCACTCGAACCGCGCACCAGCCGGTAGGTCGCCCCGACGGTGCGAAACGGTCCCGGCGAATAGCGCGCGCCGACGACGGAGCGCACCGCGCTGTTCGCGTCAGGGTTGTATTGCACCGAGGCGTCGAGATTCCAATGCGGCACCAGCGACGTCGAACCCAGCAGCAAGACGTCGGAGAAGCGCTGCGTCAGGGTGCTGCCGTCGGGCGTGACGAGCTGGTCGCGAAACAGATAACGCTGCACCAGGCCCAGGCGCATCGCTTCGGCGCCGGTTTGGGCGTCCAGGATTCGCGTCGTCACCCCGGCCGTCAGTTGATGCGCGTCGGAGACGCGGTCGACGCCGGCAAAAGCGTTCTCCGTGAAGATCGAATCGAAGTTGAAGTCCTTCGCCGCCGCGTCGAAATTCGGCAAGTTGTCCTGGCGCCGATACGGCGTGTTCACATAGAGCATGCGCGGCTCGAGGGTCTGGCGCATCGCCTTGCCGAACCACTGGGCGTCGCGCTCCAGCAGCCAGGCGCTGTCCAGGCTCAGCGTCGGCACGACGCGGGTCATGCGGCGCCGTCCGTCGACGGGTTGTCCCAGGGAGTCCGTCACGGGTTGCTCCAGCGCATACGCCGCAGCGTTGTAGGCAAACTTGGGCCGCAGCGTCCATCCCGGCATGACGAGTGGCCAGGCGAACCATCCCAGCGAGTGCGCTCGCGTTCCGCTGGCGCGGGGCAGCGTCGCGCCATTGCGCGGATCGACGAAACGATTCAGTTCGAATTCGACACCGACTTCGGGCCCGTCGTCGACGCGCTTCGAATAATTCGCGCCGAGTTGCGGCAGGCGCTCGTACGGCGCCTCGATGACACTGCCCGGGTCCTGCAAGACCTGCCAGCGCTGCACCCGCGCGTAGGTGGCCCAATCGGCAAGCGACGACGTGCTCAGCGCCAGTTCCGAGCCGAGCAGGCGCGGCGTCAGACTCTTCACGCCGCGCGGGAAGTCTTTCCAATACGCGTCGTCCGAGACGCGCAGCCAACGTGCGCGCGCCTGAATGTCCAGCGGCAGATCGGCGTCGCCGCCCGCGTTGAGGGCGAAACGCGATGCGCCGGTGATGCGGTCGTTGGGCAGGTAGCGCAGGTCGATAGCGCCTCTGTGGCGCGGCTCGAGGTAGCGGAATTCCGAATCCAGGCCGACGCCGCGCTTCGCGCTCACCACCGGCGTCAGCGTCGCGTCGCGCTGCGGCGCAATGTTCCAGTAGTACGGAATCTCCACCTGCAAGCCGCTCTTGCTGTCCAGGTTGATACCGGGGGGAAGCCAGCCCGATTTGCGCTCGTCGGTCAGCGGAAAGCTCAGCACCGGCGCGGCGAGGATGGGCACGCCGTAGAAGCGCAGCACGGCGTTTTCGGCGATGCCCTCGTTGGCGGCAAAGTCGAGCTTGATGCTGTCGGTGGCGAGCAGCCAGGCCGGCCCGCCGGAGCCGTCGCTCGGGCAGCTCGAGTAATTCGCGCCTGTCGCGATGATGCGCTGGTCGTCGAGAAAATCGATGCGCTGTGCGCTGCCGCCCGCGCCGCTGCGCGCGAAGCGGTAGGTCGGATTGACGAAAAAGCCCTCGAA
>JBEBHW010000383.1:0-4349 GCA_040081145.1 Burkholderiaceae bacterium | reverse complement strand
AAGAGACAGGCGACTGGACAGCGCCTCGAATTCGACGACGCGTGCGCGCGCAATGCGGTCCGTGGCGTCGACCCGCGACGCCGGGTGGCACATCAGCGCGTCGCCGTCGGCGGCGCCGGCAAGCCATGCGCAGGCGCGCGCTTGATAGGCATTGGTGTCGCCCGTGAAGTCGTAGAGACCCATCAGGTGCGAATTCGTTGCGACCTTGGCGGCTGCGCACGCGTCAGCCAGGCCCTGGCTGCCCAGGCGCGTGATCCACCAGCCCTTCCAACCCGAATCGCTGTGGGCGCGGCTGATTCGCACCCAGGGCAGATGGCTTGGGTAGCGTTCGATGAGCAATTCAAGCAACACGTCGCGAATCATGGGGAGCTGGTGCACGTGGCGGTGCCCATCGACGTAGTCCGGCGCAGCGCCCAGCGCGTCTTCGAAGCGCTGCAACTGGGCCTCCAACCGGGTGCGAACTTGGCGGCAATCGATGGCGTGGGCGTAACACGCGGCGACGAGCAGCGCATGATTGGGGCACAGGCGTTCGAACTCGGTCAGGTCGACGTGCACGCCGATGTCGGCCTTGGCGCGCAGCGCGGGGCTGAGCCGGCGCGCCGATTCCGCCCAGCGCGGCGAGGTGACCAGGCACGACGCGGCCGTCACCACGCCGGTGTCGATCAACGCCAGGATGGCGTCGTCGATCGCGGCGTTGCACGCGTAGTCGTCAGCCGCGACGATGCAGCGTTTCATCGTTCGCCATTCCCCGCGGCGTGCGCCGCACGACGCGGGCAACGATGTAGTTCGGGCGGCGCTTCACTTCGTCGAAGACGCGCGCCAAGTACTCGCCGACCACGCCGACGAACACGAGTTGCACGCCCGAGAAGAACATGATGCTCGCGACGATCGTCGGCCAACCGGGAACCACGCCGTCAAAGACGAGTTTTTCGACGATCACCCAGACCCCATAGGCGAAGGCGAGCAAGGCCAAGAGCAGGCCCACGACGCTGGCAGCGCGCAGCGGCAACGCCGAAAAGCCGGTCAGGCCCGACCAAGCCAAACCCAGCAGCTTGGCTTTCGAGTAGTGGCTCCCCCCATTGGCGCGCGGCGCCGGGATGTAGGGCACGCCGACCGATTTGAAGCCGACCCAGGCGTACAAGCCCTTCATGAAACGGTTGTGTTCGGGCAGCGCGCGGATCGCCTCGACCACGGTGCGATCCATGACGCGAAAGTCCCCGGCGTCCGGCGGGATTTCGATCTGGCTGCCCACGCCCAGCGCCCGGTAAAACCAGCGCGCACCCCAACGCTTGAAGCGCGAATCGGTGGCGCGATCGTGGCGCACCGCATACACCATGTCGATGCCCTGTTCCCACAGTTGCAACATGCGGTCTATCGTCGCCAAGGGGTGCTGACCATCGGCGTCGACGCACAGGACGATGTCGCCGGGCGCGTGTTCCAGCCCGGCGGTGATCGCGGCCTCCTTGCCGAAGTTGCGCGACAGTTGCACCAGCGATACCGGCCAGGCCAGCGGCAACTCGACCACGGCCTGCGGCGTGGCGTCGGTGCTGCCGTCATCGACGACCAGAATCTCAAAAGCGCCGACGCGCACGCCGAGCAGGCCGACCAGCGCGGCAATCGTGTCGGCGATGTTCAGCGCCTCGTTGAACGCCGGCATCACCACCGACAGACGCGCTTGCCGCAGGTCGCGAGCGCGAAACCGACTCGCCGCATCCGCTTCGGCTGGTGCCAGAGAGAGCGCGATATCCGTGTGTCCCATGGTGCACCCCCCACTCGGTGGAGTTCACTTCTTTGCCGGCCCGTACCTGACCAGACGCAAGTCTTCGTCGGCGACCAGGCCGACGCCCGGCGCGTGGTACTTGTACTCGGTGGCCAGCAGGTCGATCGACGAGCCTTCCTTGACTTTCATGCAGCCGGTGAAGGTTCCGGCCGGCGTCCTGCACGTTTCGCTGAGGCTCACGATTTCCGCCCGGTCCATCGCGATCGCGGGCGCGATCTCCTGGTAGAAGCGCATCTGCAACCTGGGCGACCCCGGCATCATCAGCCCGGCCTTGTTGCCGTTCACGCCTGCATGCCAGGTTCCGTCGTGTTTCACGACCTTGCCGTTTTCGTAGAAGTCGACGTCTTCACCGAAGTAGAAGACGTCTTTCGTGTCCTGGCAAATCGCAAAGTAGTTTCTGGCCACCTCGTAGAGTTGCCCCTTCTTCCATTCGCGTTCTTCGACGACGCGGGTCTCGACCCCGTCGATCTTTCGGGTCTGGTCGAGCACGGTGATTTCGAGCTTTGTTCCCCCGCCCTCCAGCACCAGCTGATGACCCGGCTCGAGAACGAAGTAGGGGTTCTTGCCGGTCGTCTGCAACTTGCAGTTCGAGAGGGCCGGGAACTCCGTCTGCCACGCTGAGCTCTTGTCCTGCGCTGCGACGGAGACGAGCGCGCCTGCAGCGACTGTGAGCGCGGCCGCGCTCCAAATCCTGGCGCTTGCTGAAATGGTCATGGAACACCTCGTCTTGGTTGGTGGGGGAGCTCTGCCATCAGAAACGGAACAGCACGCCGATTTCCGGCGCGGTCTGGCGGTCCTTTTTCGTCAGGCCCTGACCGAGATTGAGTTTGAGGATTGCGTTCCTGCTGATCGCGTACTGCGCCTCGCCGATGACCGACAGCTCCGACTCCTCGCCCTCCAACGTCAACGCGATCGTCCACTGGGGCGAGAGCTTCTTCAGGAAGTCGATGGCGTATTCGCCGAACTTGGTTTCACGGTCGCCGCGGTCATGGTTGATCTGGCCTCGCAGCGACAGCGTTCCGAACGAATAGCCCTTGGTCAGCACCGTGCCGACGGCGAATCCCCAGGCCTGGGTGCCGAGCAGCTTCTTTTTCTTCTGCAGTGGAAATTCCGTCTGAAGATGGAAAGCCATTTCCGGCCGCGTTTCGGTTTCTTTCGAATAGCGCCAGCGCAACTGCATTTCGGTGTCGCCCAGGCCCGATTCGCGAAGTTCCTGGGGCACGGCGGTCACGGGGTCGTTGGCTGCCTTGTTGAATTTGACCTTGGCGTGCAGGGCCGACTCGAACTCGAGCATCCACGAGTCGTTGAACGCATAGCCCAGGAAGATCAAGTACTCATGGTCGACTTTCTTGCCCAGGTAATCCGTGTCGCCGACCAATCCGAGATCGCTTGCCTTGTATTCATAGTTCGACGTTTTCGTGTACTCGTAGAACGGATAGAAGATGAACTCGCGCGGCCGAATGTAGGTCGCGAGCAGCGACGTGCGAAGGCCGTCGCCGCGGTCGGCCAGGAAGTCGGGGGTCTGGGCGCGGGCAGGTGGCGCAGCCATGGTGAGCAGCGCTGCGAGCCAGAGTGTTCCGATGCTTGCTGAAATGCCTTTGGTCATGAGGGTCTCCATGCGAGGAAGTTGATCTGCGAGTCCATGCGTCAATACGAGAGCACGGCCAATACGCGCAGACCGCGGTCAGGGTCGGCGCGCCGCGGCGGGTTGGTCGTGCTCGCGGGGTTGTTGCCGCCGTCATTTCTGAGGTACGCGCGGCCCGGGAAGAACAGCCCGGCGCGCAGGTCGACGGCCCATTTCGTGTCGAACAGCCGGCGCAAGCCGACGACGATGTCGAGCTCGCGCCCGACCTTCTTGCTCTGCGGTAGGCCGGCGAGGCCGGTGTTCATTTGCGCGGTGATGGAGCCGTTGCGAACGTCCGTCGCGTTGTGGCTCAGCGTGTACTGGTGATGAACGACGTCGACGAATACGTTCGGCAGGGGCCGCAAGCCGAAGCCCAGCGTGTGAATCCGCAAATTGCTCAGTTCGGGGTCGATGAATTCGCCATAGCGCTTGAATTGCGACACGCCGCAAAACTTGGTCTCGTTCGACTGCATTCCGGTCTGGCGGTATTCGCGGTTGATGCCGTCGCGGCTGTTGCCGTCGCCGCTGCCGTAGGCGGTGGCGACGGTGAAACATGGCTGCAGAAAGACGTTTGCAAACCGGTAAGTTGCTCCGACGTCAAATGCGCTGCCGTGCAGCGGCTGCGGCACGCGTGCTTCGTCGATGCCGCGAACCACACCGGCCTCCGACCAATAGTTGAATTCGTCGGTGGGCCGCCCATAGGCCCGAATCCCGAGCAGCTTGAAGCGACCTTCGGAACGCACGAGCGAGTCGAACCGCGCGATGGCGTAGGCGCCGATCTTGTGATCTTCGATGCCGCGGTACTCGTGGTACAGGATGTAGTTCTTGATCGTGCTTCGGGGCAGACTGTCGTAGACCGTCAAGTCCCATTGATCCTCACGCGTCACGCTGACTTCGGTCGCGTACGACTCGCCGCGGTACCGGATGTGCACGCCGTCCAGTGTG
>JBEBHW010000382.1:0-4364 GCA_040081145.1 Burkholderiaceae bacterium | reverse complement strand
CTTCAAGACGTGGCTTCTTCCTGGCGCGGTGCGCCAAACAGCGCAGCGACCTTCTTCTTCGGCTTGATGTTGGGCGACATGCCCCGAACCGGCCCGCTCGGCTTGTTTTCCCAGGAGGGAGCCGCAGCAGTGTCGCTCGCCTCATAGGGCTTGTCGAAGAACGGATCGCCGGCGACCTTGGGCGCGGCGTAGGCCGGTCGCGGCGCCGCCGGCCGGCTGACGCGCTCACCCTCGCTCTCATGGCGAACCCGGTCGCGCACGAAGTCGCGCCGCGGTGCTTCATCGTCGAGCTCGAGTGCTTCGATTTCAGTCTTTTTCTTGATCAGGCGCTCGATGTCCGCGACGAGGCGCACGTCATCGCGCGACACAAGCGTGATCGCCAGGCCCGACGCCCCGGCGCGCCCGGTACGGCCGATGCGGTGCACATAGTCTTCAGCGTTGTAGGGCACGTCGAAATTGAACACTGCGGGCAGGTCGACGATGTCCAGGCCGCGCGCTGCCACGTCGGTGGCAACGAGCACGTCAACTTCGCCGCCCTTGAACGCGTCGAGCGCCTTGAGCCTCTCGTCTTGCGATTTGTCACCGTGCAGCGCGTTGGTGCGCAGGCCATCGCGCTCGAATGAGCGCGCCAGGCGCGCGCAGCCGAGTTTGGAGTTGACAAAGATGAGCGCCTGCTTGATGCCGCGGTCTTTCAGCAGCTTCAAGACGGCGCGGCGCTTGTCGTCGTTGGCTACGCTATAGAAGCGCTGCTCCACGTTCGTCGCCGTCGCGTTGGGGCGTGCCACTTCCACGAGGACCGGGTCCTGCAAGTAGCTCTCGGCCAGGCGCCTGATCTCGGGTGAAAACGTCGCCGAGAACAACAGCGTCTGGCGCGTCTTGGGCAAATAGCTGAGGATGCGTTGCAGGTCCGGCAGGAAGCCGATGTCGAGCATTCGGTCGGCTTCGTCGAGTACCACGTACTCGACTTGGTTCAACACGCAATTCTTCGCTTCGATGTGGTCGAGCAAGCGCCCCGGCGTGGCTACCAGCACCTCGACGCCGGCTTTCAACTCGGCAGTCTGGGGCTTCATGTCGATGCCGCCATACACGACGGCGACGCGCAGCTTCGAGTGCTGTGCATAGCCCGTGATGTTCGCCGCCACTTGATCGGCGAGCTCGCGAGTCGGCGCGATCACAAGCGCGCGCACCGGGTGCCGCGCGGGCGACATGCTGCTGTTCTGGTGGCGCAGCATTTTGTGCAGCAACGGCAACGAAAATGCCGCGGTCTTGCCGGTTCCGGTCTGCGCTGCGCCCATCACGTCTCGGCCAGCGAGAACGATAGGGATCGCCTTCGCCTGGATCGGCGTCATCAAGGTGTAGCCCTGGTCGGCGACGGCGCGCTGCAACAGTTCATCAAGGCCTACGCTTGCGAACGCGAGCGGCGCGGGCGGCGCAGCCGAATCGTCGAATGGTTGCCGCAAATCGCTGGGTATCATGTTTTCACTCATCCTCGGATTATCGCCTTTGCGGATTGCGCGTCGGGTTCGGCGCTCGGCAGCGCTCTAGAATGCCGCGCCTGCGGTGCAGACAATGCCTCAGGATTTGACTCGACCTCCTGTACCTTTCCGAGACTCGCAATGATTTTGGTCACCGGTGGCGCCGGGTTCATCGGTGCCAACTTCGTCCTCGACTGGGTCGCCGCGACAGGCGAGGCGGTACTGAACCTCGATGCGTTGACGTATGCAGGCAACCTGGAGAGCCTGCAGTCCCTGCGCGGCGACAGCCGCCATTGCTTCGTGAAGGGCGACATCGCCGATCGCCCCTTGCTCGATGCGCTGTTCGCGAAACACCGGCCTCGCGCCGTTGTGCATTTCGCCGCGGAAAGTCACGTCGACCGAAGCATTCACGGGCCTGGCGCCTTCATCAAGACGAACGTCGAAGGAACTTTCACTCTGCTCGAGGCCACTCGGCTCTACTGGGCCGCGCTCGAAGGCGAACGCAGAAACGCATTTCGCTTCCTCCACGTGTCCACCGACGAGGTTTACGGCTCGCTCGGCCCCGCCGACCCGCCATTCACCGAGCGCCACGCGTTCGAGCCGAACAGCCCTTACTCGGCAAGCAAGGCCTCGGCTGACCACTTGGTGCGTGCCTGGCACCACACCTATGGCCTGCCCGTGCTGACGACGAATTGCTCGAACAACTACGGACCCTTCCACTTTCCGGAGAAGCTGATTCCATTGATGATCGTCAACGCGCTCGCGGGCAAAGCGCTGCCCGTGTACGGCGACGGCATGCAGGTGCGCGATTGGCTCTACGTCAAGGATCATTGCGCAGCGATCCGCGAAGTGCTGGCGCGCGGCCGCATTGGGCAGACGTACAACGTCGGTGGTTGGAATGAGAAGCCGAACATCGAAATCGTGCGCACGATCTGCGATTTGCTCGATGAACTGCGGCCCAGCGCGGCAGGCCCCTATGCACGGCTCATCACCCAGGTTCAAGACCGTCCCGGCCACGACCGCCGCTACGCGATCGACGCACGCAAGATCGAATCCGAACTCGGCTGGCGGCCCGTTGAAACGTTCGAGACCGGAATTCGCAAGACGGTGCGCTGGTACCTCGACAACACGGAGTGGGTCGCGAATGTGCAAAGCGGGTCCTATCGCGACTGGATGGCGGCCAATTACGAATCACGCTCAGTCGCGTGACCTGCGCGTTGCGAATCCCTCGCTTCTTCTTATTCTTCCGGACACATCATGAAAATCACTGTCATCGGCACGGGCTACGTCGGTCTTGTGAGCGGAGCCTGCCTGGCCGACGTCGGCAACGACGTGCTGTGCCTGGACCTTGACGTGAAGAAAATCGCCACGCTGCACGCCGGCGGATTGCCAATTCACGAACCCGGGCTGGACCAGGTCGTGCAACGCAACGTCGCCGCCGGGCGCCTGCATTTCAGTACGGACGTGGAACGCGCCGTGCATTTTGGTACCGTGCAATTCATCGCCGTAGGCACACCGCCCGACGAAGACGGCTCGGCCGACCTGAAATACGTACTCGCCGCGGCGCGCAGCATCGGCAAGCACATGACCGACTACAAGCTCGTCGTCGACAAGAGCACCGTGCCGGTAGGTACCGCCGACAAGGTGAAAGCGGCCATCGCCGACGAGTTGAACCAACGCGGCGTCAAAGTGCCCTACAGCGTCGTCTCGAACCCGGAGTTCTTGAAGGAAGGCGCCGCAGTCGAGGACTTCATGCGCCCGGACCGTGTCGTCATCGGCGCCGATGTCGACGACGACCAGGCGATCAACCTGATGCGCTCGCTCTACGCCCCGTTCAATCGCAATCGGGATCGACTCGTAGTAATGAACCAGCGCAGCGCCGAACTCACCAAATACGCGGCGAACGCGATGCTCGCGACGCGAATCAGCTTCATGAACGAAATGGCGAACCTGGCCGAACGATTGGGTGCCGACATCGAAATGGTGCGCCAGGGCATAGGCTCGGATCCGCGCATCGGCTTTCACTTTCTCTACCCCGGCGCCGGGTACGGCGGCTCGTGCTTTCCCAAAGACGTGCAGGCTTTGCTGCGCACCGCCAGCCAGGACGCCGATACCTCACTCAAGGTGTTGGCCGCCGTCGAAGCCGCGAACGAAGCGCAGAAGCGCGTGCTGCCCGACAAAGTGCGCAAGCGCTTCGGCGACGACCTGCGCGGCCGACACTTCGCGCTGTGGGGCCTGGCGTTCAAGCCAAACACCGACGACATGCGCGAAGCGCCGAGCCTGGCCATCGTGCGTGCATTGACGGAGGCCGGAGCGACCGTCACCGCGTACGACCCCGTGGCGATGACCGAGGCGCGCCGCGTCTTTGCCGATGACCCCGCGTTTGCCTGCGCAGGCACGCAAATGGCCACCCTGGAAGGCGCCGACGCCCTGCTCATCGCCACCGAGTGGAAGGAATTCCGCAGCCCCGACTTCGAGGCGATTCGCGCGGCGCTCAAGCAGCCCGTGATCTTCGACGGGCGCAATCTGTACGAGCCGCGCACGCTTCGCGATCTCGGCTTCGAGTATTTTGCAATCGGCCGCTGATGAAGCTGCTGCTGCTCGGCAAGAACGGCCAGGTCGGCTGGGAGCTGCAGCGCTCGCTCGCGCCGCTGGGTGAACTGGTCGCGCTTGACTTTGACAGCCCCGGCCCGCTGAGGGCCGACTTTTCGCAGCCCGAGCAACTCGCCGCGACGGTGCGTGCAGTGGCGCCCGACGTGATCGTGAACGCCGCCGCGCACACAGCGGTCGACAAATGCGAAAGCGAACCGGACCTCGCGCGCGCCATCAACGCCACTGGTCCGGCCGTCCTTGCGCGCGAAGCTGCGGCCCGCGGCGCCTGGCTTGTGC
>JBEBHW010000381.1:0-4371 GCA_040081145.1 Burkholderiaceae bacterium | reverse complement strand
GCGGGACGGGCGTGTGCCTGCACTACCTGTTGAACCGGTTGCAGCCGCTGCCCTGGCAGCAACCGGTGATCGTGTCGCTGAATGCGCTGCGCGAACCGCACGCCGCCACGGTGCTCCGGCGTTTCGACTACGACCACCCGATCTTCGACCACGGCGCGATCGCCGCCCAAAAGCGCCTGCCAGCGATCCAGGGCCAGCGTCGCACCTGGTACTGCGGCGCATGGGTCGGCTACGGCTTTCACGAAGACGGTTTGCGCGCCGGCCTGGCAGCGGCCCAGGCGTTGCTTCAGGCAAGCGTCGGACAAAAGCGAGGCGCTGCATGAACGCCGCAGGCGCGCTGATCGGTTTCGGCCGGGTCTGGCATCGCCGCGTGCGCCCGGTGCACAACGCGTTCAGCTATGCGAGCTATTTTCTGTTGCTGCCGATGCGTGCGCTGCGCGCCCGGCCCGACGCCTCGCTCAAGCGCAACCGCTTCGGCGCCCTGTCGTTCTTCGACCGCGATCACGGCGACGGCCGCGCCGACTCGCTGGCCTGGCTCGACGAGCTGCTCGTCGCCGAAGGCATCGCCGACGCGACCGGCGAGGTCTGGCTGCACACCTTCCCGCGCGTGCTCGGCCACGTGTTCAATCCGGTGAGCTTCTGGTACGCGCACCGCGGCGACGGAACGCTTGCCGCAGTGCTCGCCGAAGTCAACAACACCTTCGGCGAGCGCCACATCTACCTGCTCTGCGGCCCGCAACTCGCCTGGGACACCCCGGTCGAGGCGCGCAAGGTGTTTCACGTCTCGCCGTTTTGCGCGGTGCAGGGCCAGTACCGGTTTCGCTTCATCCTGAGCCGCGATTCGGCCGCCGCGCCGCGCTACACATTGGCGCGAATCGACCACGAAGACGCCGCCGGCCCACTGTTGCAGACGCGTGTCGGCGGCAGCCTGCAGCCGCTCACCGCGGCGAGCGCGCGCCGCGCCTTCTTCGGCATGCCGCTGATGACACTGTGCGTCGTCGCCCGCATCCACTGGCAGGCGCTGCGCCTGGCGCTCAAGCGCGTTCCCTTTCACCGCCAACCTCCAGCGCCCGAACGCTTCATCACACGATGACTTCCCCAAGCTTTGAACTCCGGCACTCCTCCCGGGCCGGGCCGCGCCGCGCGCACGCCGCGCCGGCCGCGGCGCGCGCCGTGCTCGGCATGCTGCCCCGCCTCGAGCACGGTGTGGTCGAATTGCAATTGCCCGACGGCGCGCGCAATGCGTTCGGCGCAGGCGCGCTCGGCGCCTCGCTGCGAATCCACGATTGGCGTGCCTTCAGGCGCATCCTGAGTTCAGGCGACATCGGATTTGCCGAGGGGTACATCGCCGGCGAGTGGGACACACCCGACCTCGCTGCCCTGCTGAACCTGTTCATCGCGAATCGTGACGCCTTGGAAGGCACCGTCTACGGCAGCTGGTGGGGCTCGCTGCTGTACCGGATCAAACACCTGCTGAACCACAATTCGCGCAGCGGCAGCGCGAAGAACATTCACGCCCACTACGACCTGGGCAATGCGTTCTACGCGCTCTGGCTGGACCCCTCGATGAACTACTCGAGCGCCTGGTTCGAGGGTGATGCCACGCGCCCGCTGGCTGCGGCACAGCACGCGAAAGTTCGACGCGCACTCGAGCAAGCCGGCGTGGGCAGCGGCTCGCGCGTGCTGGAGATCGGCTGCGGCTGGGGCGGCCTGGCCGAATCGGCAGCGCGCGACTTCGGCGCGCATGTCACCGGCGTGACGCTGTCGCGCGAACAGCTCGACTGGGCGAACCGGCGCGTCGCCGCGACCGGCGTGGCCGCAAATTGCGACCTGCGCCTGCAGGACTACCGCGACCTCGGCGCCGAGTTCGAGGCCCGGCCGTTCGACGCCATCGTATCGATCGAAATGTTCGAAGCCGTGGGGCGCGAATACTGGGACAGCTACTTCGAGACGCTGCGGCGCTGTCTCAAACCCGGGGGGCACGCGTGCATCCAGAGCATCACGATCCGCGACGACCTGTTCGACCGCTATGTGCGCTCGACCGACTTCATCCAGCAGTACATCTTCCCCGGTGGCCTGCTGCCCAGCGTGTCGCAGTTCGAGGCGCAGGCGCGCCGCTTCGGCTTTCACATCGAGCGCCGCCTGGCGTTCGGCCTGGACTACGCCGAGACGCTGCGCCGCTGGCGCTTCGCCTTCCTGGACAACGCGCCCCGGGCGCGCGAACTCGGTTTCGATGAACGCTTCATGCGCATCTGGCAGTTCTATCTGTGCTACTGCGAAGCCGCCTTCACGCAGCGCAACACCGACGTCGTGCAGTTCACGCTGCGCCGCGACTGATGGGTACGTTGCCCTGCGGCGCCGGGCTGCGTCGACGCCAGGTCTGCGCCGCCGCTCTGGCGACGCTCGCGGCTCCCGGGTTAGCCGCAGATCCCGCGGCAGCCGCGGCGGACTCCTTGGCGCCACCAGGCGAGGTCGCCGACACCGTCGCCTCGCCTCGCTTGCACGGCAGGGGCAGGCTGCGCTTCTTCGGCGTGCGCGTGTATGACGCACGCCTGTGGGTCGGCGCCGGCTTCAACGCCCAACGCTTCGAGGACCACATGTTCGCGCTCGAACTGGAATACGCGCGCACCTTGGAGGGCGCAGCGATCGCGCAACGCTCGATTGCGGAAATGCGCCGCGCCGGCAGCGTGACCGACACGCAGGCGCTGGCCTGGCAGGCGGCGCTGGCAAACGCGTTCCCGAACGTCGTCGCGGCGGACCGCTTGACCGGCGTTCACATGCCCGGCGCGGCGACACGCTTCTTCCACAACGGCAAACCTACCGCGACCGTGCCGGACCCGACGTTCGGCCGCGCCTTCTTCGGTATCTGGCTTGCCCCCACCACCTCCGAGCCCGAGTTGCGCCGGCTGTTGATCGGGCCGCCCTCGTGAGAACCTTCCCGAGTGGCACCGCCCTGGCCGCGCCGCGACCCGGCAGCGCGCCCGGAGCGGTTCTTCCCAACGCCTGGGCCGGCTTGAGCTACGGCGCGCTTGGCTTTCCGCTGGCATTTCTCGCGCTGCCGCTGTACGTGGCGCTGCCCGGCCACTATGCAGTGAATTTCGGCATGTCGCTCACGACCCTCGGCATCGTGCTGCTCGCGACGCGCGCACTCGACGCCCTGGCCGACCCCTTCATTGGCCGTGCCGTGGACCGAGTGCTGGCGCGTTCGGTGCGCTGGGCGTGGTGGCTCGGCGCGTTCGCCGCGGTCGTGATCGCCGCAGGCTTTGCGGCGCTGTTCTTTCCGCAGGTCGGCGCGAATGACACGCCGGCCTTGCTCGGCTGGTTGATCGCCGGCTTGTTGCTGACCTACATCGCCTTCAGCGTGCTCACCGTGATCCACCAGGCGTGGGGCGCGCGGCTCGGTGGCAATTCGCTCGAGCGCTCGCGCGTCGTCGCCTGGCGCGAAGGCTGCGGGCTGTTCGGCGTTCTCGCCGCCGCTGTGCTGCCCTCGCAGGTCGGCATGGGTGCCGCCAGCGCGGTGCTCGCGGCGACGCTGGGCGCGGCGATGCTGTTGCTCGCGGTGGCGCCGAGTGCAGCGTCGCGCGGCGGGCCGGCGCCCGGCCACTGGGCCCTGCCCTGGCGCAGCCCGCGGTTTCGCTCGCTGCTCACGGTCTTCATGCTCAACGGCATTGCCAGCGCGGTGCCGGCGACGTTGGTGCTCTTTTTCGTGCGCGACCGGCTGCAGGCACCGGACTCGGAGGCGCTGTTCCTCGGCGTGTATTTCGCGGCAGCGGCGCTGTCGATTCCCTTGTGGGTTCGTGCGGTTCGCGGCTGGGGCCTGGCACGCGCCTGGCTTGGCGCGATGGGCCTGGCCGTCGGGTCGTTCGCCTGGGTGCTGACGCTCGGCGCCGGAGACAGCGCCGGGTTTGTGGCGGTGTGCATCGGCAGCGGCATCGCCCTGGGCGCCGACTTGACGATCCCCGGCGCGCTGCTCACCGGAGTCATCCAGCGCAGCGGCCACGGCGCGGCGGCGGAAGGCGTTTACGTGGGCTGGTGGAACTCGGCGACAAAGCTCAATCTCGGCCTGGCCGCGGGTGCAGCGTTGCCCCTGCTCGCCCTGGCGGGTTACGAGCCTGGGCAGCGCGACGCCCCGGCCTTGCTGGCGCTGAGCCTGGCGTACGTCGCCGTTCCCTGCGCGTTGAAGCTCATCGCCGCGGCGCTGCTCTGGCGTGGCTGGATCATGACAAAGGAAGCTGAATGAACCGTTCACCCATCGCGGCACAAACCCCGTTACGGCGGCTCGCCGCCGCGGCTGCCGCCTGCCTCGCGGCGCTGGTGCTTGCCGGCTGCGCCGGCCCGCAGCTCGCCGACTACGCCGCGCAACGCCCGCTG
>JBEBHW010000380.1:0-4382 GCA_040081145.1 Burkholderiaceae bacterium | reverse complement strand
GGCTCGTGATCTGGCTCAACACGAACCAGTACGCGACGGGTCTCGCGGTGAGCCTGTTCGGCTACGGCTTCTCGGCGTTTGTCGGTGTCGGGTTTGTCGGCAAGAAGCTCGCGGATCGCCCGGCGTTCGAAATTCCCTTCCTGGCCGACATCCCGCTGCTCGGCCCGGCGCTGTTCAAGCAGCACCCGATGGTGTACATCGCGATCGGTTTGATGTTCGGATGCATGTGGTTCCTCTACCGCAGCCGCGCCGGCCTGGTGCTGCGCGCGATTGGAGAATCCCCCGAATCGGCGCACGCGCTGGGCTACAAGGTGCGCTGGATTCGTCTGGGCGCAGTGATTGCGGGTGGCGCGCTGTGCGGCGTCGCCGGGGCGTTTCTGTCAGTCGTTTACGCGCCGCTCTGGGTCGAAGGGCTTGTAGCGGGGCGTGGCTGGATTGCGCTGGCGCTGACCACATTCGCCACGTGGCGCCCGGTTCGCGTGCTGCTCGGCGCCTACCTGTTCGGCGGTGTCACGATGCTCCAGTTTGCCTTGCAAGGCGCGGGAGTCGACGTGTCGAGCCAACTGCTCGCGATGCTGCCCTACCTCGCGACGATTGTCGTGCTCGCGCTGATCAGCCGCAATCCGGCGTGGATCCGCATCAACATGCCGGCGTCGCTCGGAAAGTCGTTTCACCCAGGAACATAATTGCGTTCCATTTTTTTACTCAACAACAGGAGACCTGTTCATGACCCGGATATCCAAACGTTCAATCCTCAAGTGGGGTGGCTTGGCCACACTCGCTGCGACCGCCGCGCTCGTCGGTTGCGGCAAGAAGGAAGAGCCCGCCAAGCCCGCTGCAACTGCCGCTGCACCCGCAGCCGCACCCGCGCCCAAAGCCGAGCCTTTCAAGGCCGCGTGGGTTTACGTCGGCCCGGTGGGCGACGCCGGCTGGACCTTCGCGCACGACGTGGGCCGCAAAGCGGTCGAAGCCGAATTTGGCGACAAGGTGAAGACGACGTTCGTCGAAAAGGTTCCCGAAGGTGCCGACGCCGAGCGCGTGTTCCGCGACCTCGCGAGCCAAGGCAACAAGATAATTTTCGCTACATCGTTCGGCTTCATGGAGCAGATGCTCAAAGTGGCAGCTGAATTCCCCGACGTCAAGTTCGAGCACGCGACGGGCTACAAGACGGCACCGAACATGCGCATCTACGACGCCAAGTTCTATGAAGACGCGTACATGGCAGGCGTGATCGCCGGCAGCGTCACGAAGACGAACACGCTCGGCTTCGTCGCATCGTTCCCGATTCCCGAAGTGCTGCGCAACATCAATGCGTTCACGCTCGGCGCGCAAAGCGTGAACCCGAAGGTCAAGACCAAGGTCGTGTGGGTCAGTTCGTGGTTCGACCCGCCGAAGGAAAGCGAAGCCGCACAAAGCATGATCAACGCCGGCGCCGACGTGCTGCTGCAAAACACCGACTCGTCTGCCGTGCTGCAGACCGCCGAGAAGAACGGCAAGCATGCCTTCGGCTGGGACAGCGACATGAGCGCGGTCGCGCCCAAGGCGCACCTCGCGTCGTGCGTCGTCATTTGGGACGGCTACTACAAGAAGTCCGTCAAGGAAGCGATGGACGGCAGCTGGAAGACCGAGCGCACGGTGTGGGGCGTCAAGGAAGGCCAGAACGCGCTGCAAAAGGTTTCCGACACTGTGCCCGAGGCGGCGAAGAAGAAGGTCGAGGAAATCAAGGAAGGCATGAAGGCCGGCACGTTCGAAGTCTTCACCGGCCCGATCATGGGCGCCGACGGCAAGGAGCGGCTCGCCAAAGACGTGAAGGCCGACCAAGCGTGGAAAGACAAGGTTGACTTTTACGTCAAGGGCGTGGAAGGGAAGATTCCGACGGGCAAGTGAAGTCGAAGCGCACGCACCGTCTTTGGCGTCACGCCGCCGGCGGTGCGTTTGCGGGCGAAGCGCCTACGGCACGCGCCGCACGCTTGAGGCCGCGAGGGCGGCGCTGTTCAGCACGCCCTCTGCGCGCACCAGGTCGCCGGGCTGCAGAGCTGCGAAGAACGCTGCCGCGGTCTGCGCTTGCCCTTGAGCGCTGAAGAACTGTGTCGTGTTGGTCGTTGTCACAAGGCGGCCCAAGATCGTGAACATGTCGGTGCCGATGGCGGCTACCGGCCCGCCGATTCCCGCCCCGGGTGGCAGCAGCGGCACGCGCTGAACCAGTCCGGCGTCGATCTGCCCGGCGGTATTGATCCAGCCGAGCGCCAGGAGGGCGTCGTTCGGTCTGAGGTCGGCCAGCGTGAGGCCGCCCCCGGCGAACGTGAGGTCGCTCAACACCGTGCCCGGCAGCACCTGGATCTGCACGCCCGGGGCGACGCTCAGCGTGATTTGTCTGGCTGCCAAGTCGACTTGGCTGACGCGGCCGCGCACGTAGCCGTCGATCGCCGGCCGATAGACATGAACGCGATCGGCAACGAGCACACCGTCAGCGCCGCGCGAGCCGATCACGCGAACCCGCGCACCGGGGCCGATGTCGCCGAAGGTGCCGCCGTCAATCGGCGTCGCCGTCTGCAGCTGCACGAGTTGCCGGTTTATGACGAAGGTGCCAGTCGTTGGATTCCACTGGCTGACGAGGCCGTGCAGCAGCAGCCTGCGCAGCGGGCCGAGAAGGCCATCGCCGAGCAATCTGAGCTGGGTGGCCACGGCTGTGCCGCTGCTCGGTGCGTTCTGGAGCGTGACGCGAACCAGCTGGCCGGCCGCGAGTGCGTTGCGAGCGACCCCGACCAGCTCGGCATTGCCGATGTTGACGTCCAGCCCGGCCAGGCGCACGACGTTGGCGTTGAGATTCACCGCCGCAACGAATCCGCTCAGCTGCGGCGTGACGGCACCGGCCTCGACACGCACCCAGGTCGCGCGGAAACCGTCGGCCTGATGGAAACCCGACAGTTGAAGCCGGACGCCGGGCTGCAAATCGGCGGCGCTGACGACTCCCGTGCCTTCGAACAGCGTCGTCGCGTCGACGTTGATGCGTTGCCCCAAAACGAACAGTGTCGTGCCGTCGGGAAGGCTGTCGAGCGTGCCGCGCAACAGGCTTTCGTAGGCGACGCCCGTCGCGCTGCCGCTGTTCCCGTCTGCGGCCAGAGTGCCGCTCACCGTGACGACCATGCCGACGCGAAGGTCGGCCTGCGTTCCGCCGGTCGTGCCGTCGATGGCGATCTCTGCGCCGCTGATGTCGAAGGGAATGCCGTCGACGATGACGCTGCCAAATCCCGTGACGACACCGGTCGCCTGCGTGTCGGGCGCGGCGCCGGTGCCGTCTTGGCCGACACCGCAGCCGGCGCCCAGACAGACCAGCGCCCAAACCAGCAGCCAGGCGGTGCAGCGGCTGAAAACGCATTGCAGGCGCGGATTCATGAGGGTTCTCCAGGTGCTTTGCCCGAGGCGTTGGGCGGTTCAATCGGGCTGGACGCCGAGGCTCGGGGTGCAGGCGCTGGCGCCTCGCTGTAGTAAACGCCCAACGTGACGCGGCGTGCGCCCGGCGCAACGGCGCTGTCCCCGGCGTCGTTGGTGATCAACAGCTCGCGCGCGTTGCCCAGGGCCTGCAGTCCGGCGTCGCGCAACGCGTTGCGCACGGCGTCCAGGCGCTCGGCGGGAATGTTGTCGGCGAACACGCGCTGCTGCAGAAAGGCTTGTTCAGCCGGCTCGCCGAGGTTGTGATCGATCGTGCCGAGCAGGTCCGCAGCGTGCTGGCCGAGCAAGGTGATCTTGCGCGAGTCGGTCGCCTGCGGCACGTAGCCCTCGCCGCGCAGCGCGTACCGGCCGTCTTGCGTCGTCGCGACGGCGCCGGCGTTGCGCAGCTCGTCGAGCACGGCGCGCACAGGCATGTCGCCGCTGTATTTGCGCACCAGCGCAGAAAACTGCGCGGCGTCGAGCGTTGCCGCTGCGTCGGCTGCGGCATCGCCTGGGTGGTCGCGCTGCCAGCCGACGACGACTTTCGCGGCCCGGTTCATGGTCGCGGCGAACGCGGCGTTGCCGGGTTCGTCCTGCGCATTCGGGGCTTGCAGGCGCGCCACTTCCTTGCGGTTCAGCCCCGTGATCACGGAAATGCGTGACGTCGTCTGCTTGCGCCCGCGCAGCGCGAAGTCGCGTTCTGCAACGTCGACGTAGGCGCGGCGAGCCAACTCGGCGAAGTCGTCATACGCCATGCCGTGACGCAACAGCACCCGCACCAAGGGGCGCAACAGGTGCAGCACGGCAGCGGTGAGGGCGTGGCGCAGGTTCATTGGCAAGTCGCTCAGACGCAATTGTTAACCAAATTTGGGCTATCTGTCCCAAAAAGTCGTTGCGTTCGTTAATGAATGGGAAAATAATCCCAAACATGCGATGGAAAGGCCCTCTGG
>JBEBHW010000379.1:0-4383 GCA_040081145.1 Burkholderiaceae bacterium | reverse complement strand
GAAGACAACCTGAAATTCGATTCGACGCGGCTCGCGGCGAGCAACGCCGAACTGGTGCGCAAGATCGTCGACGCTTGCGATCGCTACGGGCGGCGCCCCGCGACGCCCCCCGAAGCGCGCCGGCTGCTCGGTCTGCGCGAAGTCGGCGTCGCCACGCCGGCGTGACAACGCGATGAGCGGGTTGCCAAGCGCCGACGCGTGGCGCGCACGAATCGTTGTCGTCACGGGCGCGGCACGCGGCATCGGGCGCTGCATCGCGACGCACTTCATCGCGGCCGGCGACGTCGTCTTCGTCACCGATATCGACGAGCCGGCCGCCACGGCTTGCGTGCGCGAAATTGGTTCGACGACGCCTGCCATCCCCATGGACGTGCGTGACGCCGCGCAAGTGAGGAGCGTGCTCGAGCGCATCGATGCCGAACACGGCGGAGTCGACGTGCTGATCAACAACGCCGGGCTCATGACGACAGGCCCGTTCGCGCAAACCAGCCGCGAGGAATTCGCGGCGATGCTCGACGTCAACGTCGCCGGCATCTTCAACGGCGTGCAGGCGGTCGCGCCGCTCATGATTCGGCGCCGCCAGGGCGCGATCGTCAATATCGCGTCGGTCTCGTCGGTGCGCGGCGGCGGTTCGGTGGGCAACGTCTGGTACGGCGCATCGAAAGCCGCCGTCGTCGCGATGACCTCGGGGCTGGCGCGCGAACTCGGGCCGCACGGCGTGCGCGTCAACGCCATCTCGCCGGGCGTCATCGAGACCGACATGGTGCGCAAGTTCATGACGCCGCAGCTGCGCGAAAGGGTCTTGACGCGCTTTCCGCTGGCGCGCCTGGCGACGGTGGACGACGTAGGCAGGATGGCGGTGTTCCTGGCGAGCCGTGAAGCCGCTTTCGTGACCGGGCAGACAATTGCCGTTGACGGCGGATTCCTCACGTCTTGACCGGGCGGCGCCCGGGCCCGCATTTTTCTGACCGCACAAGGAGACTTCAATGAACCTGCGCAACCGATGGCCGAACCTCATATGGGCCGGCGCCTTCGCGTCCGTTGCCCTCGTTGCAGCGCCGGGCGCATTCGCCCAGGCCAGCGCCTACCCCGACAAGGCCGTGCGCTTTGTCGTGCCTTACCCTCCGGGTGGCGGCACTGACGTGATCGCGCGAATCGTCCACGAGCGCTTTCAGGCCGCCCTCGGCCAAACCATCATCATCGAGAACAAGGGCGGCGCGGGCGGGTCGGTGGGCACCGATGTCGTCGCCAAGTCGGCGCCCGACGGCTACACGGTGCTGTTCACGCTGAGTTCGCACACCATCAATCCGGCGATCTTCCCGAAGATGAGCTACGACACGGTGAAAGATTTCGAACCCGTGGGCAGCGTCGCGTCGCTGCCGCAGATCCTGGTCGCGAACCCGCAGTTCCCGGCGAACACGGTTGCTGAGCTGATCGCGTTGGCCAAGGCGAAACCGGGGTCGCTGTCGTTTGCGTCGGTGGGCAACGGCTCGCCCGGGCACCTGGCCGGCGAACTCTTCAAGATTCGAACCGGCACGCAGATGGCCCACATTCCCTACCGCGGCGGCGGCCCGGCTGTGACCGACGTGATGGGCGGCCAGGTGCCGCTGCTCTGGGTGTCGATTCCGGCTGCGGCGCAATTCGTCAAAACAGGCAAGCTCAAGGCGCTGGGCGTGTCCACGCTCAAACGCAGCGCTGCGTTTCCTGACGTTCCGACGTTGCAGGAGGCGGGCGTCGCCGACTTCGAAGTCGACTCGTGGTACGCGATGTTCGTGCCGGCGAAGACGCCGCAGGCGGTCATCGACAAGTTGAACCGCGCGCTGAACGCGGTGGTCGGCGATGCGTCGATCCGCGAGAAGTTGCTCGCCCAAGGCAGCGAGGGCGTGGGCGGAACGCCCGAGGCGCTGGGCCGCATCGTCGCTGCCGAGTTGCCCAAGTGGGCCAAGCTCGCCAAAGACGCGAACATCCGGGCCGACTGAATGCAGGCTGTAGCGAGTGAAGTCGAGACGGGCGTCGCGTTGCTCGTCGCCGACTTGGTACGAAAAGCCCGCACGGCGCAGGCGGTGGCGAACGGCTACGACCAGGCGCGTGTCGACGAACTCGTTGCCGCAGCCGGCTGGGCGATCATCGAGCCCGGGCGCAACAGCGAACTCGCCGAAATGGCGGTGGCCGACACGGGAATCGGCAACGTTGAAGACAAGATCCGCAAGAACCACCGCAAGACCTTCGGCTTGCTGCGCGACTTGAAGGCGGCGAAGTCGGTGGGCGTGATCGCCGAACATGCGGCGTTGGGCCTGGTCGAGATCGCCCGGCCAGTGGGCGTCGTGTGTGCGATCACGCCGTCAACGAACCCGGCGGCGACGCCGGCGAACAAGATCATCAACGCGCTGAAGGGCCGCAACGCGGTGATTGTTGCGCCCTCGCCCAAAGGCTGGGCGACTTGCGCGCGCCTCGTGGAGTTCATTCACGAGCAGTTCAGCCGCATCGGCGCGCCGCTGGACCTGGTGCAATTGCTGCCCTCGCCGGTGAGCAAACAGTCGACGGCCGAGTTGATGAAGCGCTGCGACCTGGTCGTCGCCACGGGCTCGCAGGCGAATGTACGCGCGGCGTACGCGAGCGGCACGCCGGCGTTCGGCGTGGGCGCGGGCAATGTGGCGGCGATCGTCGACGCCAGCGCAGACGTGGAGCTCGCGGCAGACCGCATCGTTCGCTCCAAGACGTTTGACAACGCGACTTCGTGTTCATCGGAGAACAGTCTCGTGATCGTGGATGCGGTGCGCGCCGGGCTGATCGCCGCTTTGCAAAAGCGCGGTGCGGTGCTGCTGGGCAGCGCGCAAAAAGCCGCGCTGCAAGCCTTGATGTGGCCGCAGGGCAAGCTGTCCCCCGCCGTGATCGGCCAATCGGCGACCTCGATCGCGCAGCGCGCCGGCTGGAGCGACGTTGCCCAGCAGCAGCCGTGCATCCTGATGGTCGAAGAAGACGGTGTCGGCCACGACCATCCCTTTTCCGGCGAAAAGCTCAGCCCTGTCCTGACGCTTTATCGCGCCGCAGACTTCGACCAGGCCATGCACATCGTGGAGCGCATTTACGACTTTGAGGGCGCAGGCCATTCGGTCGGGCTGCACAGCGCCGACCCCGCGCACGCGCTGCGACTTGGCCTCACCCTGCCCGTGTCGCGGGTCGTCGTCGACCAGGCGCATTGCATCGCCACGGGAGGCAGCTTCGACAACGGCTTGCCGTTTTCGCTGTCGATGGGTTGCGGCACCTGGGGCAAGAACAATTTTTCCGAAAACATGAATTACCGGCACTACCTGAACATCACGCGAATCTCCAGGCCCATTGCCGAACGCGTGCCGAGCGAGGCGGAAATCTTCGGCGAGTACTTCGGCAAGTACGGCAGGCAATGACGGGTTTGCCGGCCACGCTGCGCGAGCTGGTGGAGCACCAGGCGTTGCTGCGCCCGCAGGCGGTGTATGCGCTCGACGCCGAGGGTGCGACGCGCCTGACGTTCGGCGAGCTTGCGAAGTCATGCGCAAGCGTCTGCGCATTGCTTCGCAGCCATGGGTCGCAGCCCGGCGACACGGTCTCGCTCGTCATGCCCAACGGCTTGACGACGCTGCAACTCCTGGTCGGCGCGATGCACGGCGGCTGGTGCGTGAACCCCGTCAACCTGCTGTCGCAGCCCGAGCAAATGCGCTACGTGCTGGGCCACAGCGACTGCGCCGTGGTGTTCGTCAGCCCCGAGTGGGAGGTCGCAGTGCGCAGTGCGCTTCAGGGCGTCGACCGGGCGGTGACCGTGATGGTCATCGACGCCCATGCGGCGTTGCAGAACGTGGCGTCGCCCTCCGTGCTTTCAGCACAAGTCGGGCACGACGCCGCGCTCGCAGCCGAGGATCGCCTGGCGCACCGGGAGGCCCCTGGCTCACCGGACAGCGTGGCACTGCTGATGTATACATCGGGAACGACGGGCCTGCCCAAAGGCGTGATGCTCAGCCAAGCGAGTCTGGCGGCCAACGCTCACGCCATCAGCGCCGAACACGCCTTGACGGCCGCCGACCGCGTGCTCGCCGTGCTGCCGCTGTACCACATCAACGCCTTCGCGGTGACGATGCTGGCCCCACTGGCGCACGGCGGCAGCCTGGCACTGCCGCCCAAGTTCTCGACGGCGCGCTTCTGGGCGCAGGCGGCAGAGACGCAGTGCACCTGGCTCAACGTGGTGCCGACGATGATCTCCTACCTGCTCGAAGGCGCCACGCCGCCGCGCGAGCAGACTGCACGCTTGCGCTTTTGCCGCTCGGCCTCCGCCGCGCTGCCACCGGCCCACTTGCGTGCCTTCGAGGCGAAATTCGGCATCGGCGTCATCGAGACGATGGGGCTGACCGA
>JBEBHW010000378.1:0-4387 GCA_040081145.1 Burkholderiaceae bacterium | reverse complement strand
CAGCGGACCGATGACGAAGATCACCAGATACAGCACCGGCGCAGCGGCAAGCGCCCACAGCAGCGCCGAGAACTTGCCCTTCGTCCGGACGGCCTGTCTCGCCATGGCGGGCACCACACCGACCCAGAGCGACATCCAGATGAGCACGACCAGCAAGGTGACGAGTCGCGCGAACAGCTCGGGCTGCATGTCCGACGCGACCAGCTCGGCTGCCCGCGCCAGGGCTGCGTCACTGCGCAACAGGTACAGCGCCCCAGCGCCGCCCAACATGAAGCCGCGCAGCATCGCCAGCATCCGCATCTCGCGCAGGCCAAGCGCAACTGGCAAAGCAATCGCGACAAGAACGCTCGCGAGCATCAGTGAGGCCAGCACGACACGTTCCGCGTCGAACAGGTATTGGTTCAATTGCGACTCCTCGGGTGGCTGGGATGTGCGATCCTGAGCCGACACGCCAAGAATCCGTTTAGGAAGCGGGGGTGGCTAGCCAGAAGCCATCTCGCCGCGACGCTTCATCCGCACCACCACGGCGGCAGCCAGCGCGGGGATGCGGTGCAGCACGTCGCCGCCCCAACCAGCGCATGCGCAGATGGGGCAGTAGCGATCAGGGTCTGCCGTCAATTGCTGGATGTGCGGTGCGACATCGCCGTCTGCCTGCGTCATGCGCACCCAAGTGCTGGCGCTGACACGTTCTGCAGAGAGATCTTCGAGCAGTCTCAGCCCCAAGCCGGCTGTGATCGCCGACCAACTGGATAGCGCGCCGCGCTTCTCGCTGCGCCAGTCGCCTATGCGGGCCACCGTCTCGCCAAGCGCAAAGGGTTCCAGGCGGTCCTGGGCAAAGGCTCCCAGGCAACTGAGACAACGGCCCGGCAAGATCAATCGACAGTCCGCGCCCAGCAGGCGGGCACCACCGGCGTCAGTCGTGACCAAAGAGCCCAGGTCTAGGTGTACTCGGTGGTACGCCGATGCGATGCATGCGCAGGCCAATCGCGCCAGATCGTTGTCCACGGTGGAGACAATGACGTCACATGACGCCAGGCCAGTCAATGCCGCTGGCGAAAGCACACTTCTGGCTATGGGAATGAACCTCGTATGCGGTGCGAGCGGCGCCAGTTGACTCGCCAAGGCGTCGACCTTGTGCAGCGCCGCCATGCCGGCACTGCGCCATGCCGCGCCCAGGAGACCGACGTCTGCATTGCCGGGCTCAACGACGTCGGGGTCGACCAGCATCAGCTGCCACATCGAATGGCTCGCTAGCAGCTTGGCCATGGCCTCGCCCGTGCGGCCCGCGCCGACAAGGCCGATTCTCAGCTGCCGCAGTTGCTCGACAGCCGGCCAGCCAATCGCACCAGCCGTGCGACTGTAGATGCCGTGATCGTCACGGTCCGTCGTGGCCGTCAGCCACCAACCATGGACGGATCCGCTCTCGGCGCCCGTCTGACGCGTCGGCCTCAAGCTCGCGTCAGCACGCACACGCTGCTGTCCCGGCCCAGCGACGAACATCTCGTGAATCGGGACGACGGGCCACTGCAGCCCCATGACGTTTGGCGGGCGGTACAAACCACACCATGCGCCCCGCCGCGCGAGCCAGACCACTGCCTCCCCCGGCTCAGGATCGGGTGCCTCGACGGGCAAGACATCGACCACCCACTGCACGCGCAGCCAAGACGCACCCGGCTGTATGTCTGTCGCACCGTCAACCGAACGCAGCAGAAGCTCCTGCTGGCCCGGGGCATGGCTGACTACCGTGAGTGGCCAACGCAGCGGCTTCAGCGAGTCCTGTCGCGCGCTCAATTGCGTGATGCGAGTCAGCCACCCACCTGGGCAAGATAATCGAAGCATGATGGAGCGTTGCGTTGCCCTTGCGCTGTTCCGAGCGTTCGGGTCAAGAGCAACAGCGATCCTTCACGGCTTCACAGGCCCAAGTCTCGAAGTAGCCACAAGCTGCGTCCAGCGTCAGGATGGCCCGCGCTAGCAGCAAGTCCAGAGCGCGATTGACGTCAGCCAGCCCGGCGGCAGCCGTCGAGACGAAGTACTGGATCGCGATGTCATCAAGGCGGTCCACCACCTTACAGACGCTGAGGCTGAGGTTGGCCCTGATGACCAACTTGTGCCGACTTTCTTCTTCGAGCCGCTCGACGTCTTCATGAGCGACGCCGTGGACCGACATTACCAACACGTCAAGCTCGCCCAACAACTGCGAGTCGAGGTGAAAGGTGCGCCTTGTACGCAGCGGCTCCCCCCCAACATCTGCGCAAACGAAAGTGGCGCCCGTAGGCGACGCACAAATGTTCTCCAATTTTTCGACCTGGCCTTGAAGAAGGAATTCCATTGCTTGACCCCATGGGGAGTGAAAGGGTGGTCATCTTTGGCGGAACCAAGTCCGACGCGTTTAGGCGCCTGCGACGACGGGCAGCAAGGGCCACAGCCAAGCCAGTTCTGTCACGCGGGTCGCGGCCTAAACGATGCCGCACTGCCATGCGGCACATTGAGCACGTTCCTTCTCCCGTCCTCCCTCCCGTGGCCTCGGAACAGCCACTCCAGCCCCTCGGGTGCGTTGCGCGCGTGCTTCAACCCGGGGGGCCTTCCTTGCTACCGTTAGCATTACCCAATGCCGCCCGCGAACGAGGACGCCAACGACAAAGCGCTGTTGATCGATCTGCGCCGGCTGGCGTTGTTGCCGACGCACAGAGTGTTGATTTCGGCAGCACTTTGCGATGACGGACAAGCCGGTGGTCTGGGTTCTGTGGGCGACATCGGCGACAAGGCCAAGCTGCTCGTGCCCGGCGACAAGGCCAGGCTGCTCAAGCCCGGCGACAACCTGTCCGCGCTGGCCGTGTCCTCGAATCAGGAAGGGTTGGCAGGTCTTCAAGCCGACTACGGCAAAGAAGTACTTGCGGCTTCGACGCTCGACGAACTCTGGTCACAGATCGACACGGAGCTGGGCGACCACCTGTATGGCCCCTTTGTCAAGATTCCAGAAGTTTTGACCGTCGCAGGCCTGAGCCGCAGCTACGACTACCGAGCTTCCAGCTTCCAGTCATTCGGGTGGCTCGATGCGCTGGTCCGCCGCGCGATCCTTGACCCTGTGACGCCAATGTCGGCGGACGATCCTCGCTTGCGCGATGACGGCCCGACTGGGAACACAATTGAGAAGCCCTGGAACCGCGGCTACATCCTATTGCAGGGTACGGCTGGCAGCGGAAAGACCAGCTACGGCCTGAACTGGGTCCGACGCAGCCGCGGCGACGTGCAAAGTGCCGCGACGGATGCGCCCAAGCTGAGTGGCTGGTACTTTGCTCGCCAGTTCGGCGCCGGCGGCCCGGGCCACCTCGACCATCAGGACGGAATCAGCGCGCTTCAGACGCTGGTCTCACTGGCACGGCGCGCACACGATGTCGTACCGGGGGATGGGTCGCGGCCTGAGCTGCTTTCTCCCGAGGAACGGGACAGCTATCTTGCTGCGCTCCCCAGTGGTGATTGCGCGGACCACGAAGCCAAGCTGCGAAGCCGATTTATCAAGGCCATTGAACAGGTTGCTGCAAAGGCCAGCGCTACTGAGCCGCTGGTGCTGCTGCTCGACGGTGTCGATGAACTAGCCCCGTCTGGCACCGGCACGCACGTCCAGCGCTCGCTGCTCGCCAAGGTCCTGCCCACAAACGAGCAGTTACCCGCGCACGTGTACATCGTTCTGGTTTCAAGGCTTGGCTTGCGCCTTACACAGGGCCAAGGCAAGCGACCGCTGCTGCGCTATCAGTTCAGCGCGGAAGAAGTCGCCAAGGCCATCTGTGCGTACCTCACCCGCGTGGCCGATCAACTGGCGCAAGACTACCCGGCCAACGAGGCTTCCGTGATCCTGCGCGGTGAGCGACTCCAGCGCAATGTCTGCGCTGCGAGCGGAAGTGCCTTTGGCTATGCGCCGCTGCTAATCAGAGAGTGGATCGGCGACAAAGAGTTTGACACCAAGCACGACATTGAGACGTTGAAGAACTGGGAAGGGAGCCCCAAAAACCTTCCGGATGGCGTGTACGGCCTGCGCGCACGGGAGTTCATCGGCATGCGCGATGACGTGAGCGCAAAGGACACGCAGATGGACCTGGCGGAGGCCATGGCCTTGCTGACAGTGCTGCGATGGCCACTCTGCGAGCGAGACCTGCTCGAGGTGATCTACCCTGGGAGCAGTCAGACGCCGCTGCACTCGCAGAGTGCTGACGCCAGCCGCCTGCGCAATCAGCTCAACGCGGCCGCCACATGGATGGCAAATACTGATGGCAAGCCCGAGGATGCCCCGCTGCAGTTTGGGCACGAAAGCTTGGCGGAGGTGGCTCGGGCTGCTGGGCGACTGCACCTCAACCACCAAACAATTGATGAAGCTGCACTGACTGCCGAG
>JBEBHW010000377.1:0-4400 GCA_040081145.1 Burkholderiaceae bacterium | reverse complement strand
CAGGCGCAGCGGAGCGGCGCTCGGGCGCTGCGCAGCAGCCATTTCGCGCAACACGAAAGCTACCCCGTCGTGCGCGTGCGCAGCGAGTTGCAGGCGGCGCAAACTCTCGCTGCGCAGGCGCGGCGGCAACCAGGCGAGCACCGCGCCGACGTGGCCGCTTTTGAGGGCTTGCTCGAGGGCCCACAAGCGCGCAGCGATGCACGCTTCGTCGGTTTCTCGCGCAACGATGCGCACTTCGTCCCGTTCCCGTGCAGCGCTGCGCGCTTCGCCCCCCTCTCGCGCAGCGCTGCGAGCGTCGCCTCTTTCTCGCACAACGACGTGCGCCTCGTCATCTCGCGCAACAACACTGCACGCCCTGTCGCCCCGGGAGGGTTCGACCCGCGTCACGACGATCAGCAACTGCTCCACATCCAGCCCAAGCTGCGCCAGCGCCCAACCCGAAAGCGCCGCGGGCGGGTCGAACAGCATCACCGGGCGGCCGCTGCGTTGCGTGGTGCGCAGGCAATGGCTCAACAAACGAATTTCGCCCACGCCAGGGTGCGGCAACAGCAATTCGGTGAGCGCGCGGCGCGGCCAGCCGCCGCCGGGCAATTGAGCGTCGAGCGCGGCAAAGCCGCTGGGCACGCCATGCTCGGCGTGGCGCCCGAACTGATGGCCGCGCCACAGATCGGGGTGCAGGGTCTCAGGAGACAGTTCAACGCCGTCCGCCGCGCCGCAGACGCGGCGGATGACCGAGCCGCCTCCCTGCACAAGTCGCGCAGCAGTCGCAGCAGAAGCAGGGGATGGGGAGATCATTTGATAACTGTACGTTTATACAGTACCAAACGCAAGCCAACAACCCACATTCACCCAACTTGCCGCGCCGCAATGCTCACCGTGCACTCACCACGACTTGCACTTTGCCCTTCGACCGAAAACCAGGCCCAAGGCGGACCCGCCCCTACCCGCCAGGCTTGTACTGACGCTTGCGCGAAGCGCCGATCAGGCGAATTCCTGGCGCACGTTGCTCGACATCAACCGGTGCATGATCCACGCCAGGGCGCCGCACGCGCAAAGCGTCAACAGCACGGCAAGCACACGCGCGACGGCGACGAAACCGCCGAACACGTTGAGTGCGGCCTGCGGCAAGCGCGCGCTGCGCAAGGTGGCGTCGACGACTGAGAGCGCCACCTCCTGCTGCAACCACATGCCGAGCAGGTTCGCGACGATGGCCACGCCGAGCAGGCCGATGAAAGCGCGCCGCGCCCAGTTCAGGCGCAGCAACAAACCCACCGCGGCAGCCAATGTGGCGCACGACATCACCAGGCCGGCGCCCACGACCCAAGGCAGGTAACCCAACAGCAAGCCGGTGAGCAGCGGCAGCGCCGCGTGGTCCAGCGGCAGGCCGGGCATCAGCGACGCGACGGCCGCGTTTTGCACAATCGCCACCGCACTCGTCAGCGCCGCCAGGACGATGAAAACCCAGGCGGTCGCCGTGACGAACAGAGAGCGCGATCCGACGTTGTAGGTTTGCGGCATGTCGACTCCAAGGGATGGGTCTGTTCCTGGTCTCGAACCTCGCCGAGGACGCGCATGCGCACTGCGGCTAGGCCGCAATTTTGTACTGTGTTTCATGACAGTTCCCCCCGCGAACAGGGGGCCCGTCCGCTCCATTGTGTAAGAAGATGTCGCCGCCTCGGCGACGCACCCGATGCGAACGGCTCAGCCGAAGCGCACCGCGTGAATCGGAGGCAGGTGCGCGGCCGCGAGCACCCACGACTCACCGGCATCGCTGCTCGCCCACAGCGAGCCCGTCGTGCTGCCCATCATGAGACGCCTGCCGCCAGGCGCGACGGCCAGGCCGTGGCGGTACATCAAGTCGTAGCAATCGTGCTGCGGCAAGCCACTGCGAAGCGTCTCGAAGCTGCGCCCGCCGTCGCGCGTGCGGTTCACGGCGAGCGCGCCGTCTTTGGGGATGCGCGTCTGGTCGGCGATTGCCGGGACGAACCACGCCGTGTCGCCCTGCTCCGGGTGGACCGCGACGGCAAAGCCGAAGTTGGACACTGGCACGTCGGTCACCTCGAGCCACGACTGCGCGTTGTCGTCGGAGCGCCAGATGCCGTTGTGATGCTGGCACCAGAGGCGATCGGGTTGCCCTTTGCAGCGCACGATGAGGTGCGGGTCTTGAATATTCTGGTCCTCAGCCTGCTCCGGCGGCATGAAATTCGCCCGCATGCCACGCGCTGCGAGTTCCCACTGCGCGGCGTCGTCCCGGGTGCGCCAGGCGCCGCCGCAACTGATGCCGAGCAACACTTCGCCGGCGTGCTTCGGGTGCGGGCAGATCGAGTGGATGCCGGGGACGTCGTAGCCGCCGCCGAACCACTGCGCGCGCTCGGGCAGATCCCACAGCGTGCGCACCAGCGACCAACTCTCACCGAAGTCAGCCGAGCGGAACAGTCCGCCGGGCAGCGTACCGGCCCAGACGCAGCCGGTGCCGGCTTCCATCGCCCAGATTTGCACGAGCTTCCACGGCACGCCCGCAGGCACACCCGGAGCGGCCTCGGGCTGCGTGGGGTACGCCGGCGTAGCCACTTCGCGCCAGGTTTGGCCTGAGTCGTCCGACGCGTGCACTTTCACGCCGAAGTGCCCGAGGTTGAGCGCCGCGAGCATGCGCCCGGACTGCGGCGCGGGCGCGAGCAGCATCGACACCGGCTCGCCGATGAAACTGTGGCGGGCGATGCGCCAACGGCCTTCGCGATGGCGCAATTCGAACAAGCCCTTGCGCGTGGCGACCCAGACACGATCGTTCATGCTTTGCTCTCCTTTCTTCTCCTCAGCCTCCCGACAAGGCCTGCAACACATGCACCTGGCTTTGCGGGCGCAATGCGTCGCTCAGCGCGATCCGATCGCGGCTGCGTTGCCCGTCGACGAAAACGACGACGTTGGCGCGTAAGTGCCCCTGGTCGTCGAGCACGTAGCCGCGCAGGCGCGGATTGAGCGCGAACGCCGCCTCGAGTGCTTCGCGCAGCGTGGCCACCGGCGCGTCGACGAACGGCGTCTCGGTGAAGCGGCGCAACTGAGGGGTGAAGATGACTTGGGCCACGCGCCCATCATGCCGCAGGCGCGCAAGCTTGAGCAAATGTGGCTTTGCCACTTTGCTCAATTCCCGCGGGGGACGGCCGCCCCCGGCCTTGGGGCACCCTCCACTAAGGAACTTTACTGAAGGTCGCCCGCCAGGCTCGCCAGCGTTTCCGCAGCAATCGTCAGGTGCGCCGGATAGTTGGAATGGTCGCAGCCCAGCTTGACGGTGGCGCCGGCACGCACCGCATCGCGCATCGGCTTGGTGAATTCGAAGCGCACGAAGTGCACCGCGGACGTCTTCTCGTCGGTCTCGCGGTCCAGGTCTTCATCGGCGATCGCGTAAATGCGGCCGTGCCCTTCGACTTCGACGAACATGCGGTCTTCCACGCCGATGAGGCGCGCCAGCTCACGCTTGCGCTCCGCGACGTCGGGGTACTCGATGAGCAGCGTCGCTTTCCAGTTGCTGCCGTCCGGCACCAGCGCAGCGTAAGCGTCGATCTCGCTTTGAATGCCTGCTTCGTCGAAGATTTTTTCGATGTGCAGCATCTCCTGGATCTGGCGGCGGATGGTTTGTTCGTCTTCGAACAAGACGCTCATGTGCTCGCCCAGGTGCACGGTGCGCAACTTGCGGTGCGCAATCATCGCGGGCTTGGCGCTTGCGCGAATCTTCGCGTAGGCCTCCAGGCTCATCAGGCTGTCGCGGGTAATGGCCATGCTCGTCACTCCAATCCGTAAGCGATGCGCAGCAGGCTCAGCGGGTGCGCGAGCCGCGCCGCGGGCAGCGCGTCGTTGCCCATGCCCTGCGCGATGTGGTGCCCGGCGAGGGCGCAGTCCGAGCTGATGTAGTCCGGCGTGTCCTTGGCCATCGCCTTGAACACCGGCTTGCCGATTTTCATCGCCACCTCGTGGGTCGCCTTCTTCACGCCGTAGGTACCGGCGTGGCCCGAGCAGCGCTCCACCGTATTGAGCTGCACGGTCACCGTTTGGCCGATGAGCTTGAGCAGCTCTTCCGTCTTCTTGCCGATGTTCTGCACCCGGCCGTGACACGGGATGTGGTAACTCACCCGGCCGAGTGCCTGTTTGAAGTCGGTCTTCAGCAAGCCGTCCTTGTGCCGCGCCATGAGGTATTCGAAGGGGTCGAACATCGCCTCCTTCACGGCGCGAACGTCGGCGTCGTCCGGGAACATCAGGGGCAGCTCTTGCTTGAACATGAGCGTGCACGACGGAATTGCCGAAAGAAGCGCATAACCTTCGCGCGCGACCTTCGCGAGCACCGGGATGTTCGCCTCCTTGTGGCGCGCCACGCCTTCCAGGTCGCCGAGTTCGAGCTTGGGCATGCC